>JBDTAZ010000153.1:0-9813 GCA_039924325.1 Gemmatimonadaceae bacterium | reverse complement strand
GCGCTATCAGGCTCTCAGTCTCGTCGTAGTTATTGCCACCGGTGTTGAGATTGCGATCGAAGCGCGGGAAATTGCTGCTCGAGACTTCGATCCGAATTCTATGGCCAGCCTCGAAGTAGTTGCTGGTCGTCATCGGTTGCAACGCAACCCTGTAAACCTTGCCGGATTGCATCCATTCAATTGGTTTGTCGTATCCGTTTCGATAACGCAAACGCTGAATCGTCTCATCAAGATTGTACGCGGTACCATCCGGATACACATCTATCAGCTTGACGGTGATATCGGTGTCCTTCCGATCCGATGATACGTAGGTCGTGAACTGAATAGGCCCGCTCACTTCCATCCCGGTCTTCAACGGCTCCGTGCTGTACACAAGAATGCCGTCGTTTTCCTCGGCCTTGCGCTGATCCAGTGCGCCACCGGTGAGTGCGTTTGCCTGACAACACACGTTACCGCCATTCGACATCACTGGATGCATCGGATCATACGTGAAGTTGTCAGGAGAATCCTTGCCCGGCGCCGAAGTTGTGAGCAGTCCGTCACCGTTCAACGTGTTCGCCTTGCCTTGGCTCGACAGATAGAACGTCATCGGTTCTGCACCCTTCGGTGGCCACGTGTCGGACGTCTGCCACTTGTTGATTCCCATCGTGTAGTAGCGAACCTTGGGGAGAGTATCGAGCAGGCTCGTGTGCTCGCCCTTCAGGAACGTATCAAACCACCCGTAGGTGAGCGCGTCGTAATCCAGGCGTGCATCACCCATACTCCGCTCACCAACGATGGTGTTTTCCGTAGCGCGCGTGTACGAGCAGTGCAGAGTTGGCGCAATCACTGCGTATTGCTGATTCGCAATTGCTGGATCAGCAGTCTTGCGCACGTAATTGTACGTAGCAAGGTTCGGCCCGACCGACACGTCATACCACGACATGAACCACAGTCCTGGCACATTTATCTTCATGTCATCGTTGAACAACCCGCCACGATACCATGCTGCATCGTTCGGTGCACGCTTGATCATTGCGCCGCCGGTTGCGATGCCCGGCATTGAGTCCGCAAAAATTCCGTGCGGGCCACCGTGTGCCTCGATCATGTCCTGCTCCGGCAGGTGCCAGAAGCCAGCTTTCCAGTCCACTGGCGGTGCCTGCTCTGCAAGGTCGAACAAACGTGCGGAACGAATTAGATCAGCTTGCGACGTGTTCGACGGGAACATCGGTCGCACCTGATTCTGTTCGCCCTCGATCCAATCGACGAACAGCAGCTGCACCGCGCCGCCGCGATACCAGTTGCCTTGCTCGTAGTAAGGCTTCACGCGGCCGACGCCGGCGCCGAATCCCTGCGGATTGATTGCGGCAAGCCCCTTCGGTGCCTGAGCAGCGACTCCCATCTGCCATTCGGCTGTGGACGAGCAGCCCACCAGGCCAACCTTGCCGTTCGACCATGGCTGCGATGAAATCCACTGGATCTCATCGACGCCATCTGTGAGCGGCGGTCCAAGAATGTCGTAGTTGCCCTGCGAGAAGAAATGTCCTCGCTCGTTCGCGACTACGTATGCATAACCGCGCTTGACGGCCGTGAGCGCAGCAGTCATGTCCGCCGGAGCGCCCAGCTTCACATCCCAGTAATTCATGTTGTATGGGGTGCGGCTGAATATCGCGGGCGCCTTGGCCACATCCTTCGGCCTGTAGACGTCGAATTGCATCTTCATCCCATCGCGCATCGGGATCATCAATTTGCGATCGATTACAGCGACCGCCTCGAGCGCTTTCTCCAACGAATCACGATGTGCAACGAGCACTGTGTCGCGGGGAGCTCGGCGTTGCGCCGACAGCGTCGGGACGACGGCGAGAAATGTCGCCGCTCCGACGAGAAAATATTGCTTGACCCTGATCATTACGCACTCCCAGACTGTGGCTTCTGCATACGCGTGAGACGGCCGTCTCAGGCACCATTAAAATACCATACAGATCTCGGGTACATAATCCTCAGCGGGGCCAAGCGCCGTAGTAACCGCTATTCAGCGCCAGCCACGTCGAAGAATTCGACAACGCCCGTCTCCAGCGAGTACACGGCGCCCACGACGGCCAGGCCATCCTTCTCGATGATCGTCTCCAGAAGAGCCGATCCATGCCTGAGATGATTGACCGACGCGCTCACATTCGACTGGACCGCAGTTTGGACTAGCGCTTCCATGTCGTTACGGAGCGGTGTTTTCAACAGGACTTCGACGGACGGACGCACACGATCGACGATCGAGCGCAGGTTCGGCGATTGACTAGCCGTTGGCCGCTGAATCTCTTCAAGCGTCGCGAGGATTGCACCGCAATGCGAATGCCCCATCACAACTACGAGGCGGGCGTTGAATAGCGCCGCTGCGTACTCCACGCTGCCTACCTGTGAAGGCGCAACAATGTTGCCCGCCACCCGGATCACGAAAAGATCGCCCAGTCCCTGGTCGAATACGATTTCCGCCGGCACCCGCGCGTCCGAACAGCTCAGGATGATTGCAAACGGATCCTGCGTCTGGGGCAGCGCCTTCTGTTGTTCCTGACCGGTGAAGGAACCGCCGCCCGTCATGCGCGACACGAAATCCTTGTTGCCAGCCTTGAGTCGCTCCAGTGCCTGTTTCGCCGATATCATTTTTGACTTGCCTTGTTCAGTTGGTTCCGAATCAGAATCTGTGGCAGTTGACGTACGCCACATATGTAGAATACATGGACCTGGTCCCCACGTCACGTGGAGACCTCAATCTACGGCGAGCAGGTCGCAGAACATAAAGCGCTCCTCGCGTAGCACCAGCTCGCCGCGTCGCACTCGAATTGGAGTCGCAAACACCGGCCCCGACGAAACAAAGCTGTGGAACTCGCCACGCTCACCGCACGGGTCGACGCTCCCCGGCAGGGCTTCAAGGAACTTCATGTCAAACATTTCCCCGGCGAAGTCCGCTGAAAGTTGCGTTGTGTCCACGCAGACGATATTTGCGCAGAACCCTGCCGAAATGAATTCCTCCGCAAGCTGCAGCGTGTCTCGCCCCCACAGCGGAAACAGTGCACCCATCCCCGATACACTGACCAACCGCTCGCGGTACTCTCGCACATCCTGCAGGAAAAGGTCGCCGAATGCAATCTTCTTTACTGACGGATAGCCTTTCCGCACACGAGCAAGTGCGGTTCTGAATGCGGTTTCGTAGTCCTCGTTGGACGATTGCGGATCAATCGTCACTTCGAATAGCGGCAGCCCGGCGGCAGCCGCCTGCGCCTCGACCAGTTCTCGTCGCACGCCGTGGATGCTTACGCGGTCGTATCCACGCGTGATGCTCGTGAGAAGTGCCACGATATGGTATCGCGGATCACCACGCAGTTCCGCGAGCGCGAGACTGCTGTCCTTCCCGCCACTCCAACTCAGCACCACATCTTCTTGCAGACGGCTCTCCGAAACGCCGCCAACGGGACTTGGCATCAGTGCGCTGTGGACTCGTGTACCTGAATGATCCGCCAACCGTCAGGACGCTTTTGCCAAACGTCCATCACTGCGAAATTGCCGCTACTCACCTCTCCACTCGGCAGCGTGCGCCGAGATTGCATCGCCTGCACCACGATGGCTACGTCGGGAGTCAGTGCCGTGATCGTTGCCGGAGCTCGCTCGACGTAGACGACATCCGATTTCCCGTTGTTCCACCATTTCAACTGCAGCGTTCGCACGCTGTCTATGCCCTTGATCACGTCGCCGTTGAAAACAAACACGAGATCTGGGTTGTGTAGATACGTTGCCAGAAAACGATCCGTGTCGTGCGCGTTCGCCGCAACCGTCATTTCATCCAGCAACGGCTGAATCTGCCGGGCGACCGTTCGCTGAACCGACCGCGAAACCTGTATTGCTCGGGATTGTGCACGCGCGGTCATCGGCAACAGCGCGCCGGTAAGCATGAGCGCGCCGAACATGACGGCGCAAAGTACACGTTTCATGTGACCCCCTGTTAATGTGACAAGCACTATTGCAACGCGCATCGTCTCACACGGGACCGAGCAATTCGGCGATTTTCCGAGTGCGATACTTGAATATTCTGTGCAGCTGCAGCTTCACGATTGGCAACGCGATTTCGCTCAAGGGGAAGAGCGGTAACCGGTACTGCACATTGTCTCCAACCCACGTTCCGTTAGCATCTGCGCGAAAGGAATGCGTATGAATCCACTCCGCGTATGGTCCCTTCAATTGCTCATCTACGAACTTCACTCCTGGCTCCCAATCTGCAATTCGTGTGCGCCACCCAAACGATACACCAAACAGCCGGAGCCGATAATCGATGAGACTCCCAACCTTCATTTCGATCGGAGTGGGCGTTGTCAGCTCAAATCGCAATTCGGGCGGCGTGATGCGTTCAAGATTGGCGGCATCCGAGAAGAATGCGAAAACCTCCGCTAGCGGACGCGGTACATGCGTCGAGATGTCGAGAACGTGACGGCCTCTATTCATGTTTCATCGTCGGATTTGGCGTCAAATGCGGCTGCGAAGTACCCCAGAAGCATTAAGTAAGCTGACGACCCGGCGACCGTGTGGGAAGGCTTCGACCCCCGGTCAATCGTGATTTGATCTGGTACCCGACTCTCCGTGCTTCGCAACCAGCTTCCGTACGCTGGACATATTGCGCATGGTCGACGTTGGCAGACACAGCGCTCTGACTTCGCGTGATGTCCAAATCTTTGAGTCGGAAGTCCTGATCCGGCACAACCAGTAATATTCCCGCCCATCGACGTGGATTTCGTCGACACTGGTCCGCATGGCCAGGAGGCCCCGTTTCAGTTCGGGGCTCGGCGCGTCGTGCAGGAACCCGACGTGAATCGTGACTCCATCTTCCCCGTCCTCGACGAACCGGGAAGACCGTGCAATTGCTTCGACATCGGGCAGAGTCCTGATGAACGTGTCCACCCGGTACCCAAGCGACTCCTCGAGCTGCACTGCAATTCTCGACTCAAGGGCCTTGGCATCGCGCTCTGTTGTCGAAAAGATCACGTTGCCGCTCGCGATGAACGTCGCAACATCCTCATAGCCAAGCTCCCCGAATAGATCCCTCAGTCGGCTCATCTCCAGACGCCGCTTGCCAAGATTCATCCCGCGAAGAAACGCGACATACCGCAACCGAGCTGAATGCTTCATCGGCGTATCCCTAACCTCCTCACTCGCTAGTGGCGGGCACCCGCGTCTGCCTTCTTTTCGAGACGGACGCGCGCGGTTGCACCTTTGTGGTTTCGAAATCTGGCGCGACTCCTACAATGTCCCCATTTTCCGACATGGACAATAGCATTTGTCCCCGGCACTAAGTGTGAATCATCGATGACAGAGATTTCTATTTCCACCGCTCAAGCTTCACCGGCTGGCACCCTGGCCAGCGCTCCCGTTGCAGCCGGCTCCGTACCCGCGCTGGACTTTGAGGTCGTGCCGCTCAAGGGACTACCCATCGTCGCCATAATCCTCATTGGCCTCGTTGTCGCGATTGCAGCCAATAGGCTGTGGCCGCTCGTCTTCCTGCACGTCGCCTTCGGTGCGGCTTGGACGATAATAGATCTCTTCATGGGATTCGTAATAGGTCCCATCATGGGCAAGCTGCCGCCGCCCGCGCGCATCCAGGTTGCAACACGCCTCATGCCCAAAATGCTGCTCATCATGCCGACTGTCGTCACTGTAACACTCGCGGCAGGTTGGCAACTCGGCACCGTCATGGGCACCGTCGATAGCTCGTACTATAATCACGGCTGGGTCGTCGCCAGCTACATCGTCGTCGGATTCATGGCGGTGATTGCGCTTGGTCTCCTCTCGCCAGCGAATGTTGCGGTCCTGATGGAACTCAAGAAGCCACGGCCCAACCCCCAAGTCATCCAGACACTGATGAAGCGCTTCATCTTCGCAGCCGGCTTCACAGGAACCCTGCAGATCGCGATTCTCGTGATCATGACGCGGATCAGAGTCGGATGACCGAACGCACACTTCCCCCGGTCACGCAGCTCGGTATGGCATCACTCGCGCTAATCGTAGCTGGCGGTATCTACCTCGCGTCATACTTGCCTCGGCAGGTGCCACTCATGCCGGCAATAATTCTGTTGACAGCATCTGCCGTGTTGCTGGTTGTAAACCTGCTGTCGCTGCGTCGCGTCCCCAACTTCGCGTGGCGCCGATTCGTCACCGTCGGCAAATGGGCACTCCTCGCCTACACTGTTACAGCCGGCCTGATCGAGTTTGCATTTCTGCGTGACGGCATGAGCGGAGCACCATTGGTAGTCCTCACGCTCTCAATAGTTGTTTACGCAGTCCATGTTCCGGTGCTCATAGCATTCACCGTTGCTCGTTACGACTGAAACGCCTGCACTGCATCCCGCACCATGCAAATCCTCGCAATTTCCGGCAGTCTCCGCTCAGGCGCATCCAATACCGAACTGCTCGCCGCAGCAATGCTGCTCGCACCACCAAACGTCGAAATATCGATGTACGACGGGCTGAACACGCTGCCGCATTTCAACCCCGATCTCGACAGCCCCGATGGTAACACGCTTCCGGAGATCGTGTCGGATCTGAGATCGCGCATCGGACACGCCGACGGTATCATCATATCGTGCCCGGAATACGCGCACGGCATCCCCGGCTCGTTCAAAAACCTGCTTGATTGGTTGGTGGGAAGTACGGAGTTCCCGGGCAAGCCCGTCGCGTTGCTCAACACGTCATCGATGTCGGTGCACGCTCCTGCACAACTCATAGAAGTGCTGACAACAATGAATGCCCACATCGTCCCACAGGCATGCTTCATTGTCCCACTGCTCGGCCGTAGACTTGATGCTCAGGCCATCGCGGCAGATCCGGAGTTGTCTGCCGTCCTGCGAGTTGCGATTACTTCGTTCGTACACGCCATCAGCGGCATGCAGTGCCACTCTGCGCCTCTTTCGGTGAGCGTTCCGTAAGACTGCTCTACCGTGAGGCGCAGTGCCGCATTACGCTAGCGCCGACCGATGCTACGCGGGCTTCACAAAATATCCGACGACGCGCCAACCGCGAGCGGCTTCGTGCTCCAGCACGCAGGTCTCAGTTACAAAACCTCCCACTCCCGAGACGGTGCGGTATTGCAGCATCACGTACTCACCAGCAGGCATGTTCGGCAGCGAAGTGCTGAACTGGCTATGCTCCAGCTTGCGTGTTCCAAGCGGCCCGACCTGTCCGCGAACTTTCTGAACGGTCGTGATCCACTTATCCCGTGCAACAGCCTGCTTGAACGCCGTTCCGGCATCGTCCCAGCTCGGACCGTACTGCGCCCCATCAAGCTGATCTAGCCAGACGTCAGAGGCCTTCGTCGCCGATGCGATCGCGGCTTCGTTGGCTGCCGCTGGTGCTGGTGCCGCAGAGCCCTGTGCCTGCGCCTGTGAGGCTCCGACTAGAAGAGCAAAGCCAAGTAAGGCCGTAGATGCGAAGCGCATGAGGATGTTCCGGATAGAGAAATGAAAGACTGTCCGACACGGCGCTGAGATGCGCATAACGTGAACAGCGCTCGGGCGAGCTTATCGTCAAGACGTATACCCCTCGAATTTATTACCCCACCCGCCCCAAAGTGTCGCCTCTTCCCAAAGCTCCCGCCACGCTCCATCCTACGGGATAGCCATCACACTCCGAGCAATCTGTGCGCCTCTCAATTCTTGCCCCGTTTCTCCCAGTTAGTCTCTTTTTCGCCACCCCAGTCACTGCTCGAGCGCAGGCCATCGACCCATCGATGTACTCGGCGCTCCAATACCGAATGATTGGGCCATTCCGCGGCGGCCGAACGGTGGGCGCAGCCGGAATCCCCGACCAACCCAACACTTTCTACGTAGGGGTCAATAACGGCGGCGTCTGGAAAACCACTGACGCTGGACGAACCTGGAATCCGATCTTCGACGCGGAATCCACCGGCTCGATCGGAACCCTCGCCATCGCACCTTCTGATCCCAACATCATCTATGTGGGGTCCGGCGAAGGACTCCGCCGACCTGATCTCTCAACCGGGAACGGCATCTACAAGTCGACCGACGCCGGAAAAACCTGGCGCCACCTCGGACTGCGCGACGGACAACAAATCGCGTCGATCATCATTGACCCGCGCGATCCCGATCGACTCTTCGTCGCGGTCCTCGGTCACCCGTATGGACCCAACCCCGAACGCGGAATCTTTCGTTCGACCGACGGTGGTGAAAGCTGGACCAAGGTTTTGTATAAGGACGAGAACACCGGCGGTATCGATCTCTCTTTCGATCCCGCCAATTCGCAAGTCGTGTATGCCAGCCTCTGGGCCTCTCGCCGACCACCGTGGACGGTGGGCAACCCGTACGACGGTGACGGGAGCGGTCTCTTCAAATCAACGGACGGCGGCACCACTTGGCGCCAACTCACGCGCGGACTTCCAACTCGCGCACAAGGCCTCGGTCGCATCGGATTCACGGTTGCACCGGGAAACTCCAACCGGATGTACGCACTCGTGGATGCAAAGCCGGATGTCGGCGGCCTGTACCGCTCCGATGATGCCGGTGAAAGCTGGAAGCGCGTAAACGACGAAGAACGCATTTGGGGTCGCGGCAACGACTTCGCGTGGGTACGCGTCGATCCTCGCAACGCCGACGAGATCTACATCTGCAACACATCCACATATCGATCAATGGATGCCGGCAACAGCTTCACTGCAATCAAGGGCGCACCCGGCGGCGACGACTACCACGCGATCTGGATCAATCCGCTCCACCCCGACATTCTGCTCCTCGCAGTCGATCAGGGCGCGACGATAAGCGTCAACGGCGGCGAGACATGGAGCTCGTGGTACAATCAACCCACCGCCGCATTCTATCACGTCGCGACTGACAATCGCTTTCCGTATCGCGTTTACGGTGCGCAGCAGGAAAGCGGCTCCGCTGTGGTATCCAGTCGCGGTAACGACGGCGCCGTCACGTTCCGCGAGTTTCATCCGGTTGCTGTCGAGGAATACGGCTACGTCGCTCTTGATCCACTCGACTCCAATAACGTATTCGGCGGAAAGGTCACCCGCTTCGACATGGTCACGGGCCAGACACAGAATGTCGCGCCCGAAGCACTCCGAGGCCGCAATTATCGCTTCGACAGAACCGCGCCACTGATCTTTTCCTACGCAGATCCGCACACGCTATACCTCGGCAGCAACGTTCTCTTCAAAACTAGCAACGGCGGTCATAGCTGGGACATCATCAGCCCCGACCTGACGCGCGAAGATCCACCTGTTCCACCATTACTCGGCGAATTCGCGAGCGCCGATCCCGCCCACGGTCACCATCGCGGCGTGATCTACAGCATCGCTCCCTCGTATCACGATGCCAACGTAATCTGGATTGGTACCGACGACGGATTGATTCAGCTCACGCGCGACGGCGGAAAGACATGGAGCAACGTCACGCCATCGACAATCACTCCGTGGAGCAAGATCGCTCAACTGGACGCATCGCATTTTGATGATCAAACAGTGTACGCCGCCGTCAATCGCTTTCGACTCGATGATTTGCGCCCGCATATTTATCGCACACACGACGGCGGAAAGACATGGAAGGAAATTGACTCGGGGCTTCCCGATGATGCATCAGTCAACGTCGTGCGCGAAGATCCCGTACGAAAAGGACTTCTCTTCGCCGGTACCGAGACAACGGTCTACGTCTCATTCGACGACGGCGATCACTGGCAAACACTTCGCCAGAACCTTCCTGCTACGTCGATCCGCGACCTCGTCGTCAAGGACAGCGATCTCGTTGTCGCAACACACGGCCGATCGTTCTGGATACTCGACGACAT
>JBDTAZ010000152.1:0-3834 GCA_039924325.1 Gemmatimonadaceae bacterium | reverse complement strand
TCAACCAGGACAACGGCACCGGCGAGATCGACACCGTACAGACAAACGGATTCATCGACGCCGCACCATCGCTTGCGCGCTGGATGTCGCGCATGCCAGCGGACGCGATACGTAACATCTCGCTGATGCTCCCCGGAGTTCCGCACGATGAGAGCACCGACAGCGATGCGTTCGACTGCTACGGTGCGCCTGGATTCTTTTTGACATCGTCAGACTGGTCGTACACCGACTACACCTGGCACACCAACCGCGACACGTACGACAAGATCAACTTCGACAACGTGAAGCGGAACGCGACCCTCGTCGCGCTGTTTGCGTACGAAGCTTCGGAAGATCCGAATTTCGTCTCGCGCACACGCATAGAGGGAGGCGTTAATCCGCGCACCAATCAGCCGATGCGCGCTCCGAAGTGCGAGGTTCCACCGCGCAGCTGGGAGTCAACGCAGCGGCGCTAAGAGGCAGCAGACTCATGTACTCACGTCGGCGTTTCAAAGCGCGGACGTGAGTATCACCAAACGCGATTGTAGTGCGTGTACGTGTTCTGACTCACCCTCAATTCCAATCGGTCGTGCAGACCCGAGGACGTGACGAATGTCAAGCAGATATGTCTCACTTGTTTTTTATGTCGTCGGGGCCGCTCTCTTCATCTCGTGGTTCTTTATCGCCAGAGGTCTTGGCCGCAACAAAGCCGGCGGCGGCGGCGCAATTGATCAGAGTCGGCAGAGTCGCAAAACGCTGGTACTCGGTCTTGGATTCGCGGCGCTGGCGGCTGGGGCGGCCGTGGCCTACTTTCGATGAATTCACTCTGCCGTCCAGAACAAAGTGCGTGAAAGCGCCGCGTCGGCGTTGATCGAGCCCCAAGTCGAGACGCCGGCGATGACGCCAACTCAGCGTCGCGGGCGTCTCACACTCACCGTTGCTCTCGCCATCTACGGCGCCGTCTGCATGGCGACGCCCGATCAGTTTCGCTTTCTCGATGGGCTCGATCTCCCCATCCACGAAACTGGCCATATCGTATTCGGATGGGGCGGTGAAGTGATCGCCGCTCTGGGTGGCACCATGTTCCAGTTGATCGTCCCGCTCCTGTTTGTGATCTACTTCTGGCGTCGAGGCGATCGACATGCGGCCACAGTACCTCTCTGGTGGGTCGGACAGAACTGCTGGAACATCGCGCGTTATGTGGCTGACGCCCGTGCAATGGACCTGCCACTCGTCGGTGGTGGTGAGCACGACTGGAACTTCCTGCTTGGCGTCTGGGGTGTGCTTCCGAAAGACACGCTGATCGCGCGCGACATACGAGCTGTTGGCACACTGCTCGTCGCAGTGTCGGTCGTCATTGGGTTATGGGCGTTGGCCTCAAGCAAAACGGAAGCGGACGCCGGTGCTGATGATCAGGCGCCCACCCTCTGATGGCGGCGTGGCGGCCCTGCACGCCAAACGCTCCGCCGTCGTGCTAGCTTCTCGCACTGAGATTGTTGCCACGATCCGATAGCCCGAGCGAGTTGACCGCCATGATAAGCCGCTGCCGTTCTGTACTGCTCCTGTTTGCGATGACGTTCAGCCCGCTCTTGGCTGTGGCGCAGCGAGAGCCTGGTCACTCGATCGGCAAGGTGACCGTCATCCGCAACCTGATCGGCCTCGAACTCGACAGCGGTGTTGTCGCGCCGGAGCGCCTGTTCGATCTGGATCACCGCACTCTACGGTTCACGCCGCAAGGCTCGGGTTATCGCATCCAGAACGTCGCGCTCAGGTGGGACGCGGATTTCGGCCCGGAACTCGACGGATCGGCTGCAACGCTCAAGAACTTCACGTTCCCGTTTTCCGGAAAGCGCTGGGGCTCGTTCAATGTTGCTATTGGTGCGATCACATTCGGCACCATGCAGCAGTCCGCAAATCGCGATGGAGTCGGTGGACCTCCCCCGGGAAACCGCACCGGCGCCGGCGGATCTACCCGCAATGGCTTTCAGATGGATAGATACGCGTCGCTCCAGACTGTCGGTGAAAGTTTCATCAACATGATTCCCGGCATCGCAGCGTTTATCAAATCCGGCTTGAATGGAAAACACTATGTGAAGGAACTACCCGATCGCGTCGTTGTGACGTGGACTCTGAGCGAGGGAGCTGGAGGGATTCAGGCATTCACCTGGGTCCCCACCGTAAACCGCATTCAGGCGACACTGTACAAAAATGGCATCATAGAGCTTGCGTACAACAACGTGTCAGCGCGCGATGCCGTTGTCGGTGTCTTCCCAATGGTTACAACCGACGCGGAAAAATTGCTCGCCACGATTCCAGACCGTGGTGATACCAGCGTCGCATCAAATCTGGATATCACGCAGGTGAAATTGTCGAGCATCGACGGTCTATTCGTCAAGGCGACCATCGGAACACGCGGTCCCGTGCTTCCGGACGGTGATCCGGGTATCGACGGCGTGACATATCGCGTTGCGTTTGACGTCCACAAACCGGCGTCGTCCGATCTTGCCAAGGCGTCCGTTGTCTGGACAGTCCGTGGCTTCGCGAGTCGACGTCCGTCGGCGTCCGGTCGCCAGTCTCGCTACGTTGTCTCCGGGGACGGTGTACAACCGGACGTTACGGTGGAAGGAAATACAATCTCCATCCGCGGTGTTCTCCCTTCCGCACTATCGGGTGCAACCCACGTTTCTGTTTCCGCCGACGCCGCATCCGGAACACCATCATCGGTCGTCGACCGGGTTGCGCCGCGAACAGTTGCGCTTGCTGGAGTACGGTCGCCAGAGATCGATTTCTCATCAATGGGTCGCCAGAGCGGTACGTTCCGCGCCGCGTACGAAGGATTCCACTGGGCAGAAATCCCCCGCATGCAGGATGTCGCATGTTCCGTCATCTCGGCGCTTGGCGACAGATTCGATTTCATCGCCATGTATTCCGATTTCCGAGTCGATAATCCGGAAGGCGGAACGCCGAGCAACGGTCCGCGCGGCGGCAACGTAACCGGGATCGGTACAAACACGAACGGGCTCGCGAACTATTGCAGCAAGGGTGAGTTGCAGTGGATGTACGTCGAACCCGTTTCTACCGCAGCCGTTCAGATTCAGGAGAAGTCACCGGACGGCCGAATGCAAAACTATGACTACGCCATGTCGCAGATCGGCCATGAACTCGGACATCGATGGGCGGCGGATGCCCGCGCGATTGTGAACGGCGATACAATCACACTTGGCCCCGTCCATTGGGCCGCAGCTGTGCAGCTTCCAGCCGCCTTCCCATACAACCGCCCCATCGAAGCCGACGCGATGGGTGGTAGCACGTGGAAGGACAACGGTGACGGTACATACACGCAGCTGGACAGAGACTACTACTCGCCGGCGAAAGGGTACTCCTGGTTGGGTCTCTACCTGATGGGCCTCGCGACGCCGGACGAAGTTCCGCCGTTCTACATCCTCCGCAACCTGAAGCGAACCGGTCGGCAGGAGGCAGACGGTCATCCGATCTACACCGGCGACAGGACGAATATCACGATCCAGGATGTGATCGCTGCGATGGGCCCCCGCGAACCGGACTTCGCGCATTCACAGAAGCAGTTCAACACTGCCATGGTCGTGATGACGATACACGGCAAGCAGCCAACCGCAGGACTCATCTCTGCTGCGAACGCCATTAGTGAGCACTGGATCGCTTACTGGTCCAGGACGACGGGTGGACGATCCGTGATGACAGCAGTTCCCCGATAGGAGTCCCCGAGCCCCCGCGACTGCCCCTGTCCTTCCGCCCAGTTCTGCATCAAATTCGTTGGACCATGTTGGCCGCACCGGCCGCCAACATTCACCCAACTGGAGCAGCTCGAATGCGCGC
>JBDTAZ010000151.1:0-9519 GCA_039924325.1 Gemmatimonadaceae bacterium | reverse complement strand
TACCAAACCAATGATTACGAACACGCGTATCTTTCCTGACTTCCGTCAGCCAGCGTGTAACTGGCCCAAGTTCTTCGCATAGGTGTCAGTATCGGCGAACAGATGGTAAAACTGGACATGGATAGCCGCGTGGAGGGCCTCGAGGACTGGGGTTCCGTACTCGACAAGCTGCTGGTGGGGCTCACGCATAACATCAGCAACCGCGTGGCGACTCTGGCGGGTGTTTCGGATATCCTGTCTGGGGATCCGACGATTCCGCCCATTCTCCGGGCGCTTGCCGACGAGGTCCCGCGACTGGAGCGCAGTATCCGCCTGTTGCGCCTGCTCACAGTTCCCGATGAGGAGCTGGACGAGGCGGTAGAGACTACCCGGATAGTCGATGACGCCATAGCACTGGCCGAACTGCATCCGGATTGTCGAAACATCAGTTTTGCTTTCGCGTCCAGGCGCGATGTGCCGCCCGTCGTCGCCCATCCCACGGTCCTTACCCACGCAATCGTGGTTGCCCTTACCGCCGCCGCGGCCGAAAGCGGTCGGACTGGTGAAGTGGTGTCGATCCCCGTCACGTTCGTGACCGAGGAGCCCAATCTCATTATCGGGGCCGGTCGATTTTCGGTGCGGGCCCTACTGCTCAGCGCGGGCCGGAACTAGCAACGGGTCGCCGGCCAACGGGTCGGCGGCAGCCGGTCGGCTAGGCCGGACTAGGCCGGACTAGGCCTTCTTGAGCGGAATGGCGGTCGCCCATTCCTTGCCGTCGGATACGACGTTGGCACGTTTGTTTTCATCCGCGATTTGATTCACGATCTCGCCGCGCAGAATCGTCACGTCGCTGGGTGCCTCGATGCCTAGGCGGACCCCACCGCGGTCGCACTGGAGGACGACGATCTTGATGCCACCGTCGATGATTAGCGTGTCACCGGGCCGCCGCCCCAGAATCAACATGCGATTAGCAGAAGATAACCCGGTTGTCGGGCTGGCGTAGGACGACTGTCAGCCGGAACTAGGGAATCATGTCGAGCAGCGTCTGCGACATGCTGTTGGCCGTAGTAATGACCTTGGCCGCGGCCGCGTACGCCTGCTGATTCTTGGTTAGGGAAATGAGTTCCTGATCGGTCGATACTCCGCTCACGCTCTGCCGCTGAGTGTCGGCCTGCTGGGCGAGCGTCGAGTAAACTGTGGACGACGTATTTGCATCGTTCGTGGCTACTCCAATCCGCGTTACCAGGTCGCGATAGTAGTCCATGACGGACGTCGTATCGGTGCTGCCGTACTTCGTCATTGTCGTCGTATCATTGGCGAGAGCAGCAATCTGGTTCGCAATATTGTTGTTGCCCGTAGCTCCCTGCGTATCGCCAGCGGCGATGAATGATGCGTTGGACGCAACCTGAGCCGAGAGACTGATTGAACCGGCCGTAAGCTTGGTCGGGTCGAAGAAGTTGACGTTCGAGCCAGTCGGCGGTGCGGACGAATTCCAGTTGGAGCCACCGGCGGCGTCGCCTGCGGCAGTCCAGCCCTTGGCGTGGATCGCATTGACACTCGTGACGATTCCCGCCGCGAGCGTGTCCAGCTGGCTCTTTGCGTTCGGAATGTCCTTGTTGAGCGCGTCTAGATTGGCTCCAAGCGAACCGCCAGGCGACTGTGTAGCGAAGTTGCGCCCGCTCAACTGCAACGTCAGCGAGCCGCTCGTTCCCTGCAGGTTGAAGTTCTTCGAATCCGACCCGTCAACGACGGTGGCGCCGGCGACATAGACGGTGTCCGAGCCATTGTCGTGATCGATCACACGTACGGGGACAATCTTGCTCAACGCGTCGATCGCATTGTCGCGCATGTCGCGCAGATCGTTGGCCGTAGTTCCGTTGGACTCGGCCGCGACAATCTGCTTGTTAATGCTCGCGATCTGCGACGTGTACTGATTGATCTGGTTGACCTGCGTCGTCGTGGAATCGAGGGTATTCGACGCGAGCTGGTCGAGGCTCGTCGAGAATTGGTTGAGCGTCGTCGCCACTGCCGCGCCGCGCTGTTGAACTACACTCTGTGCGGCGGAATTGGTCGGGTTATTGGCAAGGTCGCTCCATGACGAATAGAACTGACTGAGTGTGTTGGAGAGACCGGTGTCGGACGGCTCGCCAAAAATCTGACCAATCGAATTCAAAATCCCGCTTTGCGTCGAGTATCCGCCAGCCGTGGATGTCTGCGCGCGATAATTCGTGTCGAGCATGGTGTCCCGCACACGAGAAATGTCCTGCACTAACACACCCGTTCCAATGGCACCTACTGGAGTGTAGAGCGGGGTATTGGGTTCCAGGTTGACTACCTGTCTGCTGTAGCCAGGAACATTGGCGTTCGCGATGTTGTTGGCGGCGGTTTCGATTGCCGTCTGCTGCGCCTGCAGCGCGAGCGTCGCAGTCCCCATTATCGAATTGAGCGACATGATCAGCCTCTATGCTGTGCGCGAGAAGGCAAAAGCGTCACTGCGAGTGTACGCAGAAGGCGATGCGGAGCCATATCCCTGATGTGCAGCGTCGTTCGGCGCGCCGACTACCGCGCGAACGAATGAATCGCTGTTCGCGATTGCTTCGCGCAGAATGCGACGGTTGATGCCAATCTCGTTTGAAAGCCGCGCGGCGGATACTTGCAATGCTTCACGCGCGCTGCGTAGGGCTGGAGTCATCCACGGACCCAGTGCGCCCTCGAGATGTTTGACACCTGTCTCTTCCTTGCAGCCGGCCATCGCGTTGATTGAACGCCGACCTTTCCGCGCTTCCGCAAGCGTGAGCAACATGCGGTGGGTGGCAAAGACGGAGTCGTCGATTGCCTGCAAGTCGTCAACTGCGATCGCCGCGCGCTGGCGCAGTACAATCTCAGTGAGGTCGTCTATGAGCTTGCGCTCGCCGAGCAGCGCCTCCGACAATGCGTCGAGTGCCGCTGCCGGTACCGGTGCGGAACTCGTGCGAAAGCTGTCGGAAGACAGCGTTTGCTCCTGCTGATACGTCTGCATCATTATACGGTTCTCTCGCTCGACATCGTGATCAACGTTGTGCCGGTCACTTGTCGATGCCGGTTGGCATCAATGCGGTACTTTCTGAGGGCACCGCCGATCCCTGCGCATGGACCGCCGCCTTGAGCTGACGATATATCGATTCGCTCAAGCCGTGCTTCCATTGCTGGGGAGTATCGGCGGCGATGTGCTCATCGAGGAGCCCGGTGAACATTTCCTCACCGGCGCCGCCGTCGGTCAGGCCGCCGCTTGGTACAGTGGAGCGCATAGACTTGTACATCTGCTCCACGAAAACCCCCTCCAGCTGGTGGGAGACCTTGTGGAGTTTCGCGTCCCGGGCCGCGGCGGCAGGATCGCTGACTGGATCTTTTGGATCTTTGGCAGCCGCCTGGGGGCCCCCGATGCTTATCATCGAATGGTTACTTCAGCGGAGAGTGCCCCCACTTCCCGCAGTGACTCGAATATTGCCGCGATCTCGGAAGGTGACGTCTGTACCGCCTGGAGTGCCGAGGCGACCGCCTGGACGGATGCGCCCGTGGCGACTCGTACAGCCTGGTTTCCGCCGCCGCCTCCTCCGCCTCCGTTCGGTCCAACCCCGCCCGCTGTGCTAGCAACTGCGCCAGCCGCGGCTGGTGCGCCTGCCGCGCCACCAATAGTCAGAGTGACTCCACCATGACTTACGACTGCCTCACCAACGGTTATGTCACCGCCAGCTACGACCGTCCCGTCCCGTCCGTCGATCACTAGTCTGTTCGCTCGATCGGGCGTGACCTTCAAATCCTGGATCTTCACAATCGTCGCTGCTCGGTCGCCAGTCGCGGGAAGTGTGAGCGCGATCGCACCTGGATCCTCAACCTTGGCGGTGTTGGCACCAATCGATTGATTGATGGCCGCAACGATCTTCGTTGCGGTGCCAATATCCGGATCCTTCAGTAGTAGTCGGGACGAATTGGCAAAACTCTCGGTTGTGACGGATCCTTCCAGAAGTCCACCGCTCGGAATGCGTCCCGATGTTTCGACGGTATTGAAGTCCCGCGAATTGATGTTACCGTCGCTCATCACGATCGAACCTTGTCCGGTTCCGACGGATTGAGCCCCTGCATCAGTAATGAGTGGGGTCATCCATAGTGTCCCGCCGCGGAGCGAACGGGCATCTCCGAGAGACGAGATTGTAATGTCGAATTTCCCGCCAGGACGCAGATATGGCGACACTTCGGCAGTGACGAGGACGGCCGCGGCATTCCGCGTGCGCAACGCTTGCGCTGGTATCTGAATGTCGAAGCGACGGAGCAGGTTCGCCACGGATTGCACGGTCTGCCCACCCTGGCTTCCGCCCACCCCGCGATCTCCGGTGCCATCCAGGCCGACAACGATGCCATAGCCTAGCAGTCGCACAGGCGTGGAGCCGTCGGCGATTGTAATGTCGCGAACACGTGCGGACTGCGCGCCGGCCTGGAATGCAAGCAGCGTCAGGCAGCCAAGTGTTGTGATGAATGCTTCGAGACTTCGCTTCATGGCCAGAACGCTCCGATTAGCCGACCTATTATCCCACTCTTTGCCTTACCAAGAGGCCCTTCTGCCTGATAGTCCAGGTTCGCATCTGCCATGCGAAACGATTGCACGCTATTGTCGGGCGCTACATCCTCGACGCGAACCCATCCTGTGAGGATGAGGTTCACCTTGCTTTCTTCAACCTTGATGATCTTGGAACCCTTGAGCTGCATCACTCCATTCGGCGCGATTGCGACAACTCTGGCGCTCATGTCGGTTGTCAGGCGGTTTGTTCTTGCGTCGAGTCCGCTGTTCTGTGACTGATTGCCGTTGTTCGAGTTGACGCCGAATGTCTTGTTGCTTGTCGGCGTTGATATACCGAGGCCAAGGGTGCGCTGTCGATTTTCTGTTGCGTCAACTTCCTTGTCGAGCGAAGTGAGCGTGTATTCATCCACAAGAACTGTGACGATGTCGCCGATATGGAAATCCCGGCGGTCGGAGAGCCAGGACTGTCTGCCTGGCACTGCGGTAGATGTCAGTACCGGGGCCGTCTGCGTCGCTGCGCCACCTGCTGCACCACCTGCTGCACCACCTGCTGCGCCGGTTGCTGCGCCGGTTGCTACGGATCGCGTTGGCGGTTGTGTTGCGGACGCGGCTTGAGCCCCGAGATTGGAGGCGCTTGACAGCGCTCCCATCACTAGCAGGAGTGTCGCGGCCGGCATGATCATGTTGACTGTTCGATTCTTCATTGCATCACCCTCACACTGTTCGGGCCCGTGATGACACCGTGCAGGCGCCGTCGATTGTCGAGCTTTACGTAGACCTCGTCTCCCTTGCTTCCGCGCCCAATGGCCGTTCCTCGAACGCGAATCGAAACCCCCGGCGTCGAGTAGACCACATCGACGGCGTCGCCGGCTCGTACAAGATCCGGCTTCGCAACACCAGGTTCGCGCAGAATCTCGCCCTCTCGGATCACTCGACGTGCGACCCAGCCCGGAGCAACATTTGCCGCTTCAGGCACGCTTCCATCGGTGAGTGTCGTGTCGGACCACTTGATGTCGTTGGCCGACAGGACTGTCCCACGCATGAGGTCGCGTGCTGCGACTGGTATCTTCGCTGCGCCGGGTTTTGGCGATTGCGCGCGCGCCGAGTGAACGACACACATGAGCGCGGCAAGGAATGCGGCATTGTGCTTGTGCATCGTTACCGCATCAGGGAGTTGGCGGTCTGCGACATGTCTTCGCTGTTTTTGATCGCTTTCGAATTGATTTCGTACGCGCGTTGTGCAGTGATCATGTCGACCATTTCGGTGACGATTTCGACATTGCTGGCTTCCAGGTATCCCTGCGCGATGCGGCCGTTACCATCTTCGGTCGGATTACCACGGATTGGATCACCCGATGTCGGAGTTGCAGAGAAGAGATTCTGACCCATGGATTCGAGTCCGGAAGGATTCGCAAAACGCGCGAGTTCAATCCGGCCAAGCTCCTGCGTTCCATTTGTGGCGCCCGTTACGCCATTGGCGGTTACAACGCCGGTTTCGGAGATGGTTACAGAGGTTGCGTCCTTCGGCACCTTGATCGGCGGCTGAATGGCGTAACCTTGGTTACTAACGAGTACGCCCTGATCCGATACCTGAAGACTTCCATCGCGTGTGTACGCGGTATTGCCGTTCGGCAGCTGGACCTCGAAGTAGCCTTCGCCTTCAATCGCAAGATCGAGCGGACGTGATGTCTGCTCAAGCGATCCTTGCGAATCAATTCGCTGGACTGAGGTAAGGCGGGTGCCAAGGCCGACCTGAATAGCCGGGAGTTGCTCCGTGTCGCGCGATCCGAGCGTGGCGGGCCCCTGGAGCGTCTGGTAAAGCAGATCTTCGAAGTGAGCGCGGCTTCGCTTGAAACCGGTGGTGTTTACGTTGGCGAGGTTGTTGGCGATGACGTCGGTGCGCGTCTGCTGCGCCTGCATTCCTGTTGCTGCCGTATGAAGTGCGGGATCCATAAATCAATCTCCTTAGGTTGCTGGGCGGGCCAGTTCGGTCGTTGCGATCTCACGCACGGTGTCGAGCGTGGTTACCGCCTTTTGTACTGCTGAGTAGGCGCGCTGAATCGAGATCATGTCCACCATCTGACTGATTGGTGTGACATTGCTCTGTTCAAGGGCTCCCTGGCGTACAACTCGTAAATCCGGATCTGCCCTCTTGCGTGTAGACGGGGGGATGAACAGCCCGCTGCCCTCCGCACTCAGAGTGGTCTTTTCCGGGATCGTTTCGAGTCTGAGTCGGCCGACTTCGGCATTGTCCACCGTGACGGTGCCGTCTCGGCTGATTTGAAGGGTGCCGACTTCTGTCTGGCCCGGTGTGGAGACTCGGATTGCGCCGTTCTCCCCGAGAATCGGATTGCCGGAGGAGTCGGTGAGCACGCCGGAGTCGCTTACCTGCAACGAGCCGCCGCGGGTATAGCGCTCACCGTTTGGAGTCTTGACGACAAAGAACCCTGGGCCGTCGAGGGCGACGTCGCGCGGATTGTTGGTCGTATTCAGAGTCCCCTGAGAGAAATCGGTGACCTCGTCTGCCGCTGGCAGGGCACCCTCAACCATGCGCGCGAAGACCTTCTGGCCCTTGAAGCCATCGGTCGAAACGTTCGCCAGGTTGTTGGACGCGACCTCCTGTCGGCGCTCCCAGTAGCGGAGCGCAGCGGCAGCACTGGACATCCCATTCGGTCGAACACTCGCACCCATAAGTCGAATCTCCGGTTTGACAGTGATGGTATTAGCAACACAGGGACCACAATGGCACGGGTCGTTATCAATGCCATAACTCATTGAGTTATAATCACTTAACGGCGTTTGCGATCACCTAGCTATGCCGTAAGCTACCGGCACTTTTTGCCGCATCGGTAATTTCTGCCTAGTGGCCATAGCGGTTCCTTCCGATGTACGAGAATTGGGTTCCGGGACGGTAAAGGCGACAAAAAAAGGGCGGCAGCCGGTTGGCCGCCGCCCTCGATTCTCCCAGAATCACGCGACGAAACTGCGCATCGAACCGAGTTCCGTGCGAAGCTTGCCGAGCGCCTTGGACCGAATCTGACTGACTCGGCTTTCGGTGAGGTTTAGTACTCCAGCGATCTCGTGGAGCTTCAGCTCTTCGAAGTAGTACAGTGAGAGGACTACGCGCTCCTGCTCCTTGAGCCCGAGAATGGCTTCGCGGAGAAGCACGACCTCCTGTTCGTGGTTCAGGGTTTCTTCGATGTCGCCATGCGTTTCGTCGGCGAGCATCTCGGCCGGCGCGGCAGTACCTGTATCACCCTCGCCTGGTTGGCGATCGATGGAGAGATGCACCGAGTTCTCTACGTCGGCTTCCCAGCGCCACAGTGTCGCGACATCAACACCAAGGTGTTCCGCCATTTCCTGCGGCTCAGGTGGCCGACCGAAGATTCTCTGCAAGGTCTCGCGCGCGCCGGACAGTTCCCTTGCCTTGCGACGAACGGAGCGGGGGACGTGATCCTGTCGTCGCAATTCGTCGAGAATTGAGCCGCGAATGCGAGGCGCGGCAAACGTGCTGAATGCGAGACCACGCGACGGATCGAATCCGTCGAGCGCACTCATCAGCCCCATCGTTCCAGCGCTGACCATCTCGTCTACGTCTGCCTTCGCCGCCAGCGTGCGCGACAACTGTCGCGCTACGTGATGTACGAGGCCGAGATGCTCCGCGAGAAGGCTGTCACGCGCTTGCTGACTGCCAGCTGCAAATTCCGTCCAAAGCTGCATATCCAATTTTGTCATGAGACTGCTCTCCGGTCACTGTGACGCCACGACCCACGTAGCTCTGCCACTTCCAGTTCTTCGTCCAACCGCGTTGCGAGATTGTGGAGCGCCGCAACAGCGTCCGCGCCCAACGTCGCGCGGTCCGATTGCGTCGCTGGTATCTCGCCAGGTTCTTTTTCCACCACATCGTCGGGTACTGAACCCGCGTATCCGACGGTTTCGCCCAAAAAGTGGCTACACGCCACTTGAATTCTCTCATACGTCTTGAGGCCGTCCCGCTCCTCACTCGCTATCACAAGCACCTCGATCGGAGCATCGGTGAAATGCTCCCGGGACAACTTGATCAACGCATATGCGGATGTGACTGCAATTACGTCGTGAGTAGTCACGACTATCATGCGCGCGAATCCTGGCGCGCACGCTTGGCCGACGTCGGCCCAAGTTGATCCGGCGTCGATGAAGTTCAATCCCGGAACGGCGTCCCGCAGGTGCTCACACACCGTCGTCACTCCAGTTCCAGACATGCCAGACGCCACGACGATGCGTGGCGCACTCGCGTCAGGCTGCATTCGCCATCTCCCACGTTCCAACGCTGTGCAGATTTACCGCGGTTGGCAGTTCCGCCAGCGAAATGACTGGTAGCGACGGCAGTACTGGTTCGATCAATCGCCTCACGCCAACGCGCAGACTCGGCGGCGTGACTAGCGGCACGGGCCGTCCTTCGGTCGAGTATGCCTGCGACATTTCGTTCAGGTCGCGTAGCATTCTCGCAAGCGCGTCGGGGTTGAGCAGCGATATGCCCGGCTGCGCGGTACGCGGAGAAAAGAGTCCGGTGAGCGCTTGTTCAAGGCGCGGCCCCATCGTAATTCCGCGCACCGAAGAGTCGGGCTCAGCGTAGAGTCGTGCGATGACGTTCGAGAGTGAACGACGGACGTGCTCTGTGAGTGCTTCTGGATCCTTGGTTGTATCAGCCGAGTCGCCGAGGGCTTCGAGAATCGTGACGAGGTCGCGAATCGGGATGCGCTCGCGCAGCAGCCGCTGCAACACGCGGTGCAACGTACCGAGCGATATCTTGGACGGAACGATGTCGTCGACAAGCGCCGGGTGCGTCTTCTTGAGCGTCTCGACCATCTCCTGAACGTCCTGGCGGCCGAGCAGCTCTGCAGCGTTGGCCTTTAGAACTTCCATTAGATGGGTGGCGACAACCGTGGATGGTTCTACGACGACGTAGCCGTACGCTTCCGCATCCGCACGACGATTCGTCGCAA
>JBDTAZ010000150.1:0-5328 GCA_039924325.1 Gemmatimonadaceae bacterium | reverse complement strand
CCCTTGGTTACGGTGGCGCGTACGGTGGCGCTTACGGCGGTTGGTATTCCTCGCGACCGATCATAGTGCTGCAGGGATCCGGTGTGTCGCAGCCGCAGGGTCGCGTAGTAAAGGGTCACGGTTACACGCGGAGCCCGTCGGACCGAAACAACACTTCGGGCTCGAACGGATCAACTGCGTCGCCGCGTCCGGCCGTTTCCCCACCACCATCGGAGCCGGCCTCCGCGCCGGCGGACGCGCCACGCACTGCTCATAAGCGACCGTAGCAGTCGCACGAACTTAAAGCGAAAGCGGGGCCGAGGCAGTTCGCCTCGGCCCCGCTTTCAATTGTCGTGCTTCAGTCTTGCCGAATCGCCGGGAGCTAGAAGGCGTACCGGAGACTCAAACTCGTGTAGAACGTAGCGTTGTACGGTGCCGGGATGATGAAACCGTCGCCGTGACCGCCAGCCGCTGCAGTCGCCAGACCAGCGTAATTCGGGCCAACAAACAGGAAGCTGTAGTAGGTGCTCCCGAGAATGTTGTCTGCGCCGCCGAACAGATCAAGCGACCAGTGCTTGTCGACCTGCCTCTTGATTCCAAGCTTGGCGCCGAGAAGGTCGTACGACTTGACGTAGGTCGAGTTGTCAAACGTCACAGGAACCTTGCTGACGTATTGATATGTACTGTTGAAGTACACGCCATGGTTGTCCGCAAGATCGAGCCCTGCATTGATCATGTTGCGAGGAACGCGAGGAACCGCGTTACCTGAGAAATCAACAGTGGCGGCAGTGTTGTTGTTGTCGCTCTTGAAATCCATGAACTTTGCGTCTGTATACGTATAGGAAGCCCACGGACGCGCCAGCGCCAGCGTGCTTGTGCTGTCATCAACAACCAGCATGCTGAGCGAGACCTCGGCGCCGCGATTGCGCTGTTTGCCGGCATTCGTTGTGAACGTGATTGAATTGGCCGTCTCGGTAACCAGCTTGTTGCTGTTTTCCACGTCGAACAGCGCCGCCTGACCTGTGAGGCGATTCGAGAACAGACTTCCCTGAGTACCGACTTCATACTGGATTGCGCGTTCGGGCTTGAGCGTGAGGTCAGCCGCGCCGGTGTTGTCGATCGTGTTGCTGAGCAGCGGCGGCGTATAGCCAGAACTAACGCTTGCGTAGACGGACGCATTGTCGCCGAAGCCCTTGGTGATCGCGGCGCGCGGATTGAGAGCCGCCTTGAATGAGCGGACAGCCAGTGTCGTCGTGTCGTACAGCACATTGGCCTTGAGCATGTTGCGAATGCCGAACTCATCTTTGTTCAGGCTGGTGCCGACGGTAAACTTCACCTGATTCGGCAACGCGAAGTTCCACTCCGTGAAGAGCGATGCATTCGTGGCGTAGTTCTCTTGATCCGTGGGGCGCTCCGGGTACGGCGGAGCGGGAATGATGAACACGCCATTCGACGTTATGTTGGTACGCTGCGCAGTTGCACCGAGCGCGCCGGTAATGCCGACATCTCCAACCTGACCGGAGAAGCCGAACGTTGTACGTGCGCCTAAGCTGAACTGGTTGGCGTCAGTGAAGCCATGCGCAAACGGCTGACCGGCTGTGCGGCCATTTCCGAAGACCGTCGTTTTGTTCGTGAAGTGATCGTTCCACTGATAGTTGTCGGTGACCCCGGCCAGGAAGCTCGTGATTGCGATGTGCGAATCATTCGCGAGATACGCGGGATTGCTAAGCACGTTGCGATTGTAGAAGTCGGAGCTGTCGATTTCGCCAGCGAGTTCCTCGAACGAACGGTTGTATGCGAAATACGTCGATACAGTCTGATTGTTGCTGACACTGAAATCGCCGCTTCCTCGCACGTAATCCTTGACCGATGCGCTGTGTGGGCGGAACGCGTCGTACGTCTGGTGCCCGTAATTCAGATCAAGGTCCGAATTGTTTGTTGCCGTCTGGAAATTCGAGTTAGTGCGAATGAGGCCGTAACTTCCGCCCATGATCTGCTGGCCGAAGCTGGTCTGATTTGGCGTCGGCCGCTCGGTATTGAACTTTACAGTTCCGCCGATGGAGCTCCCGTACTGACTCGATGCGGGCCCCTTGATCACCTGCACACTACTGAGTGACGAGTAGTCGACGTCGTCGAGGATTGTTGTTCCGGTTGCATCCGTCAGCGGGATCTCGTTCAGGAAAACCTGATAACCAAGCCCGTTGGAGTTCGGGCTGTTGCCGCTCGTGCTCGGATAGTATCCGCGGAGTGTTATGCGAGCGCCGCCGAACGGCGTGCGTGACTGCATGAATACGCCGGGCACGGTGTTGATCGAGTTTTCGAGGCTCAACCCGTCTGCGCGGTTGAGATCGCGTTGCGAAAGTACCGCAACGGACGGTGTAGGCTGGTTGGCGACAACCTGAACGCCAGCCAGCTCGGTGCGTGGGGTGAGGCGAATATGGAGCGCTTCCGCCGGATCGGTGACCGCAACTTCAGCGGTCGCATATCCGGAGCGAGACACTGTAACACTGCTGATCGCGTTGGCCGCCGAGAGATTGAACACGCCAGCGTCATTTGTCTGTGTCGATGACGTGGTCCCGGTCGCGGTTACGTAAGCGCCAGCAATGGGATTGCCGCTCTGCTGGTCGACGACCGTACCGTGTACGGAACCCTGGGCCTGGGCCAGCGCCGGGGTGAGCGCCAGAAGCAGAGCGGAAAACAGATTCTTCATCAATTGGGTCCTGAATTTATGTGTCGAAGGTGCGGTTCGAGCCGCGTTGGCGGAAAGGCAGTACGTACGATAACGCTCCGTACCGTTCATAAGGGGCTTGTTTGCGGGCAGCGGGTTTGTCCGCCGTGCAAAAGCCCGGCGGGTTTATCCGACCAACCTATTACGGGCGAATCCGGTCGATTGTTGCTGTCAGGAAGCTTACAGGCTTCGCAGGATTCGGTCAGCAACTGGTTCTGCGCCCCCTGACAGGATGGCCTGGAAGTGGATAAAACACTCCACGTCCAGGGCGGCGCCGGTCCGATCGGCCTGGAGCCGTACCACAATTCCCAGGGGAAAGATGAGCGGAGGGGCGTCCTCGTCTGGCTCGGGTTGCCACGGTTCGCGTGGCAGATCGGCCGGAGGAATGACTGCGCTCAGCTCGGCGCGTATGGTACCACCGTCAATTTCCGCGGCTTCGTAGTGGAGCCGGCGTGGCGTCTCCAGGAGTCCGAGATCGGACTCAGGCTCCCAGTCAGCCTCAGCGACCGCCCGTGTTATGAGTGCCTCTCCCAAGTAGGTGCCGACAATAGCTGCCCCTGGCGCGAGTTCGGGATCGTCGTCCAGGCGGACGCGGTTGAGCGCTAGCGGCTCATCGGTTACGAGGATTACTGAAGCCATGAGCTGATTACGGGGTGATTGGGCAGAACGCTACCGGGGGGCGCGTCGAGTCGGCAGACGCGCAGCGGTTTTGCCTGCTGCTGCCGATGCTTTGGAGTATCCGAACTGAACACTGCCGCCGCGCACGCTCAACGCTCGCGCATAATTGCGATTTATGCTACGGCGATCGTTGAGTGCACGATAGTTGGATGCATGTAATCGGTGTTGGGTTTGGATCGTCTTGAGAGAGAGTGAGAGGCCGGCGCGAGCTGGAAGCACCTTATGGGAGGCAGGCGACAGGCAGATGACAACGACCAAACAGGCGGTAGAGCGCCAGATTGTTGACGAATCGGGTACTACATGGCGGGTGACCGAGATGCGCGTGTGGGACGCGAGCGGCCGCGGGGCCACGTCCTTGATCGCGGCACACGAGCGTGGCTTTCGGCGACTTTGGGATTTTCCGGCCGAATGGGCGGAACTGGATGACGTGAAGTTGGCGGAGTTGGTGAGCAAGCCAGCCAGGGCCACGAAGCAGTAGGCTAGCGCCTCTGGGCGGATACCCCGTCAGGGTATCACATGTTTGAGACCGGTCGCAGAATGCGCGACCGGTCTTTTTTTGCTCCCGGGGGCGTTGACTTGCCGCCACCTGGCGGTATAATTAGAGGCTGTACTGAAAAAACCAATCGCTGGCAAATGCCAGCGCGCCTCGAGTCCCCAGCTGCGCATCAATGGCGGCTGCACCCGGCGGCGGCGGATGGATACCGGTCCCAGATGGGACGCCCGGTCCACCCGCGTTTTTGTTGCTAATAGACGACTTGACCCGCTGATATAGACATGGCTCGCCACACCCCGCTCGAACAATACCGCAACATCGGCATCATGGCCCACATTGATGCCGGTAAAACGACTACAACCGAGCGTATCCTTTACTACACCGGCAAGTCGCACAAAATCGGTGAAGTTCATGAAGGCACTGCGACCATGGACTGGATGGAGCAGGAGCAGGAACGTGGCATCACGATCACCTCGGCTGCCACCACCGCTTTCTGGCGTCGTCACGGCCAGAGCGATGATCTGGGCAGCGGTGAAGAATTCCGAATCAACATCATCGATACGCCAGGGCACGTCGATTTCACGGTTGAAGTTGAACGGTCGCTGCGTGTGCTCGATGGTGCCGTTACGCTTCTCGATTCCGTCGCTGGCGTTGAGCCGCAGACCGAGACAGTGTGGCGGCAGGGTGATCGGTACGGCGTTCCACGATTGATCTTCGCGAACAAGATGGATCGCACCGGCGCTGATTTCGATCGCTGCATGCGCATGATTCGCGATCGCCTCTCCAAGGAATCCTATCCAATCCAGTTGCCGGTGGGATCCGGTGAGACGTTCACCGGCCACATCGATGTGATCGAGCGCAAGCAGTACATCTTCGATGATGCTTCACTCGGCAAAAAGTTCGCGGTTGTGGACGTGCCCGAGCAGTTCAAGGCCGCTGTCGAAGAAGCGCGTCACGCTGTTCTGGAAGCAGCTGTGTCACACGACGAGTCAGTCCTCGAGAAGTATCTCGATGGCGCTGTGCTGACCGACGACGAGATTCGTCACGCGATTCGCGTCGCGACCATCGGCGGTCACATGGTTCCAGTGTTGTGCGGCGCGTCCTTCAAGAACAAGGGTGTTCAGGCACTTCTCGACGCCGTAATCGATTACATGCCATCACCGCTCGACGTTCCGCCCGTTGAAGGTCACATACCGGACCACAACGAGCTCGTCGAGACCCGTGAAGTTTCCGACGACGCGCCATTCGCTGGTCTCGCATTCAAGATCGCGACGGATCCTTTCGTTGGTAAGCTTACGTTCTTCCGTGTGTACTCCGGCGTGCTGCAGAGCGGCTCCTACGTGTACAACGCGACCAAGGGCAAGCGCGAGCGCATCGGCCGTCTGTTGCAGATGCATTCGAACAAGCGCGAAGAGATCGAAGAAGTGCATTGCGGTGACATCGCGGCGGC
>JBDTAZ010000149.1:0-7354 GCA_039924325.1 Gemmatimonadaceae bacterium | reverse complement strand
ATGATGCAGTCCCGTTTGTAAATCTGACTCGCCGCCAAGGTATTGACGATGCGATCTGCTCCGACCGTTGACGGTTCGTCGACATCGAGTGTTATCGGAAGTCTGGACAGCGGTCCGATCACGAGTGGAGTAACTCCGAACGCGACATCGCACGCGTCAACCACATGTTGTGTTTTCGGCGGAACAACCGAGCAAAGCGCGACTCCTGTCACGCTCTCTCGCGCAATTTCCTCCGCGGCAACCAACTGCAGCAGAAGGATTCGCAACTCGTCGGCGGTTTGCGCGACAGTACTGGTCAGCCGCCAGTGCGCGCGCAACGTCTCACCGTCAAAGACACCCGCTGTCGTTTCGGTATTCCCAATATCAATCGTCAATAGCATGAGGTATCCGGTCAGTCCGATTTCTGCAGGATGAGCGATCCGCTTCGCACCCGCGCTACCGAGTCAGCGAGTTCGACCAAAAGTTCGCCACTCGCGGCGATTCCAACCACGCGGCCGCGAACGGGTTCTACGCACTCTCGACCGCGCGCAAGGTCACGGGCGGCGTACTCGTCCATTTCTTCGGCGCTGAGCATACCAGTCCTCGCGGCGGCGGCCCTGAGCTCCGGCAAGAGTGCGCAGAGCACGTCGACCCGGGAGGTCCCCGCCTCCAGTGTCGCCGCTCGTGTCTGCTCAGGTGGCGGCTCCATGTTGACGCCGAGTCCAATTGCCACCCAGTCCAGGCGCTCGCCGCGCCAGCGCGCCTCAACAAGCACCCCGGCGACCTTGGCGTCCTCAACGAACAGGTCGTTCGGCCACTTGACGCGGACCGGCTCCGAAGTGAACGTATCGAGTGCGCGCGCCGCCGCGAGCCCAATTCGAAGAGAAAGAACGTCGATCGCCGATGCGTCCGTCGGCCGCTCTATCAGCGTCATCCACACGCCCCGCGATGGCGACGTCCAGCGCTTCCCATTCCTTCCCCGCCCCAATTCCTGCGAGTCGGCGAGCACTACGGTCCCGGCTAACGCGCCATCGGCAGCAAGTGCATGCGCTTCATCCATGGTCGATCCAACGACTCCGAACAACTCGACGCGTCCAACGGAACCCCGTTGAGCAAGCTCATCCGCGGTTATCCCATCGTAGCTGTCGAGCCGACTCGACTCAGCCACCGCGAGCGAAATAGATGGCAAGGACGGCTGCGCCCAACACTACTCGATAGATCGCGAATGCACCGTACGAATGTCGACTCACGTACTTGAGCAGGGCCGAGATCGCGAGCCAGCCGCTGATCGCCGACGCAGCGACTCCCACCAGCAGCGGAAGGCTCATCCCAGTCTCACGTAGCACGTGAGGCACCTTGAGGATGACCGCAGCCGCGATGATTGGCATGCTGAGGAGAAAGCTGAAAGTGGCGGCCCCATTACGGTCAAGTCCGAGCGCACGTCCAGCCGTGATTGTGGAACCGGAGCGCGACACGCCCGGGATCAGCGCAAATACCTGAGCGCAGCCAATCACGATTGCGTCCGTCCACGTCATCGCCGTCATCGGACGATCCGCGCGCGCCAGCTTGTCGGCGAGCCAGAGTAGAATCCCCAGAATTATTAGCGCGCACGCAATCAGCGCTGGATTCCTGAAGGCTGTCTCTGCCTTCTTCTCCAGCAGCAGCCCAAAAATGCCGCCCGGTATCGTCGCAACGATGAGGAACGCCGCGCGCTTCTGTTCGACGGTGACAATTTTTCGCGTCGTGATTATTTCCCACGTCGCGCGAATCAGAGCCAGCCACTCACTGCGGAAATACCAGATCACGGCGATGAGTGTACCGAAGTGAAGCGCAACATCGAATGCCAGGCCGGGATCAGGCCAATGAAACAGCCACGGTGCGAGGGCGAGATGCGCGGAGCTGCTGATCGGCAGAAACTCCGCCAATCCCTGTAGAAGGCCAAGAATCAGCGCCTGAAATATTGTCGGCATCTGGAAGGGTTAGAGTGCGACTGAAGGTTGCGTTACTGCCGAACGATAAAGCGATTCGTACTGCGATACTACATTGTCGAGCGCGAATCTCGCCCGCGCGTCGGCCGCGCCCGCTGCACCCATGGATTCCTGAAGTCCCGGCTGAGTAAGAATCGACAACGCGCCAGCGGCCATGGCGTCGACGTCGCCCACCGGGTACAGCATCCCGGTCGTGCCATTCGTCACCACTTCTGGAAGCCCACCAGTGTTGGTGCCCACAACCGGTACGGCCATGGCCATGGCCTCCAACGCGCTCAACCCGAACGACTCGCTGGCCGTCGGAATGAGAAACAGGTCGGCGTTCGCAAGCAGCGGAGCCACAGCTTCAATCTTGCCGAGGAAGAACACTGAATCGAGCACACCCAGCGAGCGGGCTTCGTCCTCTGCCGCGGGCCTGTCCGGCCCATCACCAACCATTACCAGGACACTTGGTACTTCCGCGGCGACGGCTGCGAATATGCGCACAACATCGCGCACGCGCTTCACCGCGCGGAAGTTGGAAATATGCATCAGCACCTTTTTGCCGTTGATGAACGGCAGTCGCTCTGCATGAGAATACAATGCGCGATTGTACACTGTCGGATCCACGAAATTGGGAATGACATTTACCCGGCAACCGGCGCAGCCGAATGCGCTGAATGTCTCCTCGCGCAGGAACTCCGATACCGCTGTGATGCGATCGGATTTCTCTATCGAAAACTTCGTGATCGCGTGGAAGGAGGGATCCTGGCCAACCAGTGTGATGTCAGTCCCATGCAGCGTCGTTACAACAGCAACATCCGCATGCTCGGCGCGAAGCATCTCGCGAGCGATCCATGCGCTGGTGGCGTGCGGGATTGCGTAGTGACAGTGCAGCACTTCGATCCCGTGCGCCTTGACCACTTCGTGCATCTGAACCGCGAGTGCCAGGTCGTACGGCGGATACTCGAACAGCGGGTATTGTTGCCCGACCTGGACTTCGTGAAAGTACACGCGCGTAAGGAACGACGGCAGCCGGAATGGTTGCCGATAGCTAATGAAGTGAACTTCATGTCCTCGGCTCGCGAGCGCGATTCCCAGCTCCGTCGCTACTGCCCCGGAGCCGCCGTAAGTGGGATAGCACGTAATGCCGATCTTCATGGTAGTTGGTGCCTGAACCAGGTTCGCTGCCGTTTCGCATACTGACGAGTATCGATGATCGCGCGTTCTCGTGCGTACTCCAGAGAGTACTCGCCTTCGAGGTGTCCGCGCATCACTCTGTATCCCGACGCCTTCCATGCAATCGCATCACGCGGGACACTTTGCATCAATTCCGCAACTTCCACCAACCAGCCATCGTTCAACATATGATCGATCCGAGTCTCAATATGCTGCTTGAGTTCGGGGCCCGGATCGACGATCTCGTACTCCGGTAAAAGCTCCAGCCCTGCAACTGGCGGTTCATCATACGGTGGGTCGAACAGTGATTTGATATAAAATCCGGTCCCACCAACGATCACCGGGGTCTTTCCGAGCCGATCAGCCTCTCCGATCCAGCGCGATGCATCGCGAGCCCACTGGTACGCACTGTAGTGCTCGGTCGGGTCCACCACATCCACGCCGAAATGTACGACTCTGGTACGTTCCTCAGGAGAGGGTTTGGCGGTTCCGATATCGAATTTGCGATAAATCTGCCGACTGTCTGCCGATATGACGGCTATGTTACCGGACTCTGCGGCTTCCATGACTCGCCTGGACTTACCCGCGGCGGTTGGGCCAACGATTACGCGGATCCTACGCGCGGCCAAAACGCCTATCCACTTCGGACCATGCAAGCTGTACGATGGTCGATCGGCCATGCACGTCGTGGGCGGGAAGATTGGTGTCCCGGAGAGCAACAAAAAGCGCGCGCATTTCCGCATCGTTCAGGACGTCACCGCTCTTTACGGCGGCCTTGCAGGAAATCGTCGCGACAAGGTGTTCATGACGTCCGGCGGCGGCAGAGGCTCGATCACCCGTCAGTGACGCGAGAGTATCACGCAGACACCGTTCGGCGTCGAACCTCGGATGCGGAACAGGAACCGCATGCACAATCAGCGCATTGCCACCGAACGGCTCGACCTCGAAGCCCAACCGATCGAAGTACTGCTTGTTCTGATCGAACGCGTCGAGCTCGACCGCGGAGAGTGACAGTGTGAACGGAAGAAGCAGCCGTTGTGAATCCGCTGAGCCCGATTCAAGATCGTGCATGAATGCTTCGTAGAGCACCCGCTCGTGCGCGGAGTGTTGGTCTATGAGTACGACACCGTCCTCGTGCTCGAACATGATGTACGTTCGGCGAAGCTGCGTCAGCGGAGGTATGTTGCTCTCGGCTCGGATGCTATCTGGCGCCATCGGGGCCACCATCCCGGCGTCTGAGCCAATTTCCGCCTCAACGCGCCCGGCTGTGGATTGAAAGAGCGGAGAATCATCAGCCTGCGGAGCGAGTATCTCGCTCTCGATGATCTGCGGATTTGACCCGGAATCCGCAATACCTCCAAAAAACGATCGCCCGAGCGACGCCGAAGCGTCAAAGGTTCCCAGCGCACGGCGGACGGCGCGCTCCACGGCGCGCTCCGCGGTCCAACGATCCTGAAAGCGGATTTCCGCCTTGGTGGGATGCACATTCACATCGATTGAATCAGCTGGCACCAACAGCTCGAGATACAGGGCTGGCCGCGTACCCGCCGGAATCGTGGAACGGTATGCTGCTTCGGCGGCGCGCAGGATCCCCGTATCGCGGATAGCTCGTCCATTTACGGAGAGAAACGTCCGCCGCGTAGCGGTACCAACATTGGCTGGCCGCTCAACAAGGCCTGAAACCTGTATCGGACCCGCAACATCATCGACATCGAGCAACGAATCCGCATATTCGACTCCCCACAGTGCGCCGATCCGCACCCGAAGCGAAGGCGCCGGCGGAGAGCTCATCGAACGGCGGCCGTCGTGACTCAGGTCGAAGCGGACGTCGCGTCGAGTGAGGGCGAGGGTGGTGACGACCTCACCGATCGCGCGCCACTCCGATCGTGAGCCGCGAAGGAACTTCGCCCGGGCGGGCGAATTGTAGAACAGATCAGACACCGAGACGGTAGTACCGCGCCGGCGTTGCGTCTGCGCAACCTCTGCCGGCGCACCGCCCGCGGCAGCGACACGAGTCCCGGCACCGTCTGCCTGCGCGGTCTCAATTTCGATGCGCGCAACTGAACAGATTGCGGGAAGTGCCTCTCCCCGAAAGCCAAACGTTCTAACTCCCGTAAGATCGGCGGACGTATGAATTTTGGATGTGCCGTGGCGCGCCAGGGACAGGAGCGCATCGTCGGAGTCCATGCCGATGCCGTCATCGCTGACACGCACCAGTGCTCGGCCGCCTTCGTGTACGGTAATGTCTATCGCGTGCGCACCAGCGTCGAGCGCGTTCTCGACCAGCTCCTTCACGACCGACGCGGGACGTTCGACAACCTCGCCAGCGGCTATTTGATTGGCGACAGCACTTGAAAGTACGCTGATTACGGACACGCGAGCTGCCCTTCTGTCGAGACCTCGTTAGCGCACGCGTACCGGACGCCACACTGCGTCACTCCTCCTCGTCCCCAGTATTGCGGCGGCGGCGGCCCAACACCAGGATGCCGAAAAGAATGATCGCAATAGCTGACGCTCCGATTGCGATGACCAATGAGTTGTTCCGGGCCAGTCGCGCCAGCATCGGGAACGGCGTGTCGCCGATTGTGTCACGCGGCGTTGCTGCAGTATCACTCACCGGACCGGTAGCTGGCGCGACGGTCATGGGAACCGCGGCCGTCATCGCAAACTCATACCGCCGCGATGTCGGGTTGAAAAAATCGTATCGCACGGCTGGAAGCACCATGTCGCCAGCGATCTTTGGTGTAACCACCCAGTCAAACTCTTTCGACCCTCTGACGACAGTGCCGGCCGAGTCCCAGAAGACCCGCTCCTCACCCGGTACAACTCCCGCCCAATCGATTTGCAGAGAGGGCCGCGTCAGTAGTCTCAGGTTCCCTACGCCGGAAAGCCGCATGGTGACTGTGAACGGATCTCCAATCCGAAGCGTCGTGCCATCGGTTTTGAGTGTATCGCGAAAATCGCCCACGGCCCCGAGGAATCCAACCGGTCGGCCCGAAATCGGCAGTGGGATGGCTGTGAACTGCCCCGGTTCCGAATTCGTTGTGTAGTTGTGCTCGCTGCTGAAATAGTCGTCGCCGTCCGGCAGCGCATACTGAAGAGTCGCTGGCGGAACCGTATAGACTCCGGGCAGCAACGGGAAAATCCCACGATGATATGCGTAGCGCCTGTATGGAGCACCATTTACCGTCACTGTCGACACGGTACTTGTGTCGAACGGGAAATCGTATAACGTGACGCCTTCGACGTCCGCGGGAGTAAAGATCGGGTTTTTCTTGAGACGACGTCGTGCGACGTCATCGACCAGGGTTACTGCATCGTAATTGACCTGCTGACCGGCAAACACAGTGTCTGGCGACACGTGTGTTTGAAACTGCACGGTGCCGATCTGAGCGAAAAGTAGAATTGCAACAATCACCAGTCTTTCCCGTGCGGAGGTGGTTGTGGGACGTTCTTCTGCTGTTTACGACCCTGCACGTTTTGCTCTTCACGTGCGGCGTTGTTCAACACCGCGTCGGCCTGCTGGCTGCCGAGCCCGCCACCACCGGATGGCTTGGGCTGCGGCGCCTGTCCACCGCCGCCGCCGCCACCCCCACCGCCGCCACCACCACTCGCAGCCTTGTGAACGCGGAGCGCGAGCTCAAAGTTCCACTTTGCGTCATTGTCGTCGGGAGCAAGCACCAGTGCGCGCCGATAGTGTGCGAGCGCACTATCCAACGGCACGGCGCCGCTGTCTCCCTTCAACTTACGCCCCGTAACAAGATACGCCCAGCCGGAATTGAATGTAGCGGCAAACGCCAGCTTGCCGTGGAGACCTGCAACCGAATCGAGCACCGGTACCGCTGCCGCGAGCAAGTCATGAGCGAGCAGCGTTGTCCCGCGATTGTACGCCAACCTCTCAGCACGTGAACCGGGCGAGCAAGCAACCAGTGTGCCTGCCGCGATGATCGCCGCACCAGCCAGCCGCCGCCGCGAGCGCAGTGCAAGCAGAGCGTCCAGAAGAAGCAGCAACAGTGCGGGTAGCACGAACCACTGAAAACGAGGGGACAGATCGCGTCCGGTCTGGATTGCGTGCGCTTCGGTCTTGAGCCGCTGAATCGCTGCACGAACTGTCTGCGCCTTGTTTGGAGCGTTGGCGGGGACGAACACGCCGCCCGACGAATCCGCAGCCGCACGCAGGAAATCCGGCTCGTACCGAGTAACCACGACCTGCCCGTTTTCATCGCGTT
>JBDTAZ010000148.1:0-4346 GCA_039924325.1 Gemmatimonadaceae bacterium | reverse complement strand
AGGTCTCTACGCTCGCTGACAGTACCCAGATGCTCGCTCCCTTTGCTCCGATTCAGTGGAGCGACAACGATCATCTACTCGCGTCCAGCGGTTCAGGCATAGTCGGTGTTCCCGTACAGGGAGGCGCGTGGAAGCCGCTGACGTCGATCGATCGTGGAACCGAGGTGTTTCATACGGATCCCAATCCATTACCGGATGGCGCCGTCGTATTCATCGTCGTGCCGCGCAATTATGGCGATGATGCGCACTTCTCCGTCGCAGTTTCCGATCCGAAAACCGGAAAGCACCACATCATAATGCCAGGACTTGGAGTGCGGTATGTTGATCCGGGATTTCTGCTTGTCGTTCGGCCCGACAGCTCCCTGGTGGCAGTCCCGTTCGACGGCCAGACTGCGCGAGTCACCGGGCCGGCCGTTACGCTTGCACGCGCCGTTAGCGTTGAGTCGTCTGCGCTCCCCCAGTTCGCTGTCTCTGCGGCCGGACAGCTGGTGTACGCTACCGGTGGAGTTGACACACGCTTCCTGAGTCTCGTTCATGTCACGCGTGATGGTTCCACGTCGGTCATCGACTCCACGTGGCGCGGTGGTGCGCGTAACGTAGCCGCCTCTGCCGACGGTCAGCGCGCTGCAGTTGCGGTCGATGTGGGGACACAGGAGATCCAGGTACGTGATCTTCGAACCGGCGGACTCAGTCAAATATCGATGCCCGGCTACGTCGCGAATTACCCGGCGTTTACCGCTGACGGCAGCCATCTTTTTCTGGTTGCTGGGGGTGCGGAAGGCGGAGGTATTTACGAGGCGATGCTGGGTAGCACCGCTCCTCCCGTAATGATACTGCGCGACACAACGCTCCAGCTTTCAGATCCAGCTCCGTCATCCGACGGGCGCACGCTGTACTACGTCAAGGGAAGCGGCGGTAGAAGCGACATCTACGCCCACTCGCTGGATGCATCAAACGTGGCGGATCGCGCCATCGTCTCCGCGCCCGCGCGACAGACCTCACCTCGACCTTCCCCCGATGGAAGATGGCTCGCATACGCGTCCAATGAATCCGGACGCCGAGAAATATATGTACGCTCCACCGACCCGACACGTGCCGATCGTTGGCCGGTTTCACTGAGTGGCGGCACGTCACCACGCTGGTCGCGCGATGGCCATGAGTTGCTGTATTTCGGCAGCGATAGCCTGATCTCCGCTACAGTATCCACGACCGGAGACTTTTCAGTCCGCGAGCGCCACGCACTGTTTTCGACCTCTCGCTTCACTCAGCAGGAGGGCGGATTCGCTGTATTGCCAGGTACCGAGGGATTCCTCATGCTCGCGAGACGCGACAAAACAGCGGCGACGCCACGAAAGCTGGTGTTTGTCAACTCGTGGCAGTCGCTGATGCCGAATCCGCGTCGGTAGCTTCGCGCAGTGGATTCCCGCCTTCGCGGGAATGACGACGCATTTCGTCTCACAGAGAGATTTCGATCTCTCGTCCCGTGAATGACACCGCAGTCACTTTCGCATTCCCAGCCACTCGCACCTTCAGCGGCCGCGGCGCAAGCGCTCGCATCCGTGATCCGGGCGCAAGGCTCAACGTCAATCGTCGCGCGCGGTCGTTCCACTTCATCGTAACACGCATATAATCTCCGCGCCGATAGTCGAATGTATTTCCGTCGTCTTCATACCACGACGACTCGCCATCGGCGCCGGGAAATACAACAAGCGTCAGAGGCTCGTCGCTCGGTTCGTCTACGTATTGCCGGACCGGGCCCATTGGTATCACCGAGCCAGCTCGAGCGTACAGCGGCAGTGTTGCGAGATCTACCGCGCGATCAATCTCGCGGCCGCCTTCAACCTTCTCTTCATTCCAGAAATCGAACCAGCTTCCGCGCGGTAAATAAACATGGCGCGACGTCGCACCCTTCTCGACAACGGGCGCAACCAGAAGATCGCGTCCCCAGAGATATTCGTCGCCACGCGCAACGGCCGCCGCATCGTCTGAGTGATGCAACCACAGGGCGCGCATGATCGGCATTCCGGTGTCGTGACACTCGCGCACCACCGTGTACAGATACGGCATCAGCTTGTAACGCAACTCCATATACTTTCGGCAGATCGGCTCGACCATCGTGTTGTGCATCTCGGCGGGATCCACCGTAAAGCCGCGCGTCTCCGGCGGTCCGCCGTCTCCACCATCCCATCCCCACGGCAGATGCAGATGCCAGTTGCGGCCGTGCGAACGGAACAGTGGACAGAACGCGCCAAACTGAAACCAGCGCACGAACATCTCACCCGTGTATTCCTTGGTTGGATAGAAGCCGCCGATGTCAGTTCCCCAGTAGGGAAGTCCAGTCAAACCCGAATTGATCCCGACCGACACATGCGTCCGCAACGTTTCCCAAAGGGAGTCAACATCGCCCGACCACACAAATCCGCCAAACCGCTGCACGCCCGCTGACGCGTTGCGATGCAGCGCAAATGGTCGTTCATTCGGTCTGAATAGTTGCGTTCCCTCCCAGTACATCCGATGCCGATTGAGTTCCGATGGTCCATCGAAGCCGTCGCCCTGATCGGGCCACCAGCCGTCAATGCCGTCGTCAACCATCACCGACTTGTGTGTCGGCCAGTAACATGCGACCTGCCTGTCCGGCGGCCAATGCCCATCAGCCGTAACTCCACTCGGCAGCGGCGCGGCTGTACACTTGTCCGCAACTGTGCCTGTCAAACGATGTCCTTCCACTACGACGTGTAGCACGACCTTGAAATGCTCGGCGTGCAGTGCGGCAACTTGCTGCTTCGGATTCGGGAAGTTCGCCGAGTTCCATGTGAAGTCGCCATTGCGCGTATTCCAGCCAGACGGGCAGAAACCAGTTCCGAGATAGATGAGAGCATCACACGGAAGACGTTTCTCGCGCATGGTGCGTGCGACTCCCATCACATCATCTGGCCCCGCAAGCGTTCGCGACGATTGCAGATATCCGAATCCCCATAGCGCCGGCATTTCTGGCAGGCCAGTTATGCGCGCGTACTCGCGCATTATCACGCGCGGCTCACGAGATGAAACGACGAACACATCGAGCGGCAGCAGATCGGCGGGCGCGGCAGCGTGGGAAGCGTCATGCGCAGAGACATGCGGCGTGAACTTGCCCGCGGTTCCGCTGAAGTCGAACGCACCGTGTGGTTGGTGGACGAACATCGCCCACCCATCGGTCCCGACGAGCCACTGGATCGGCGCACGCGTGCCGTTCGTCTCGAGATGATACGCGTCCTGGCCGATGATCATCTTGTCCACCGTACCGCGCCGATCGAATTGCGGGCCACCTTCGCCGAGCGCGAGCAGGGGAGCCGACCCGAGCGCGAACGACATGTCGGTGGCCGATGCGTCGAATCCAAGACGTTGAACGACAGTGCCGTCAGCTTTCTCAACCAGAATAGTCGGCGGTCCGTCTTTCACGGTGACGAAGAGATCGCCTGCGCGCACGCGCACAAGTTGCTGCACTCCGCGGCCTCGTCGTGATACCGTACCCAGATCGTGACTCACAAGCTCACCCGTGATCGGCACCGGCGTCGCCTGTCCGTTCAAGATCGGGCGGATGGTCAATCGCACAGTTTGTGGACTCACCGACAGGACCGTGATCTCGACCGGCTGGCCCGCGATCGTGATGTCACTGGCGTTCCGGCGGATGGTCAGCCCACCATGACCGATGTCGCCAGTCAGCGCGAAGCCCGCGGTGATCGTTGCGAGTCGCTTGATCGCGTCTCGGCGGGATACTGGATCTGCCATGCGGTGGTCCTCGGCTTAAGCTGAAATCAGGTGGTGCCCTTCCGGATTGGATACAGTATACAGCCCAAACCGTCCGCCCGCGCGGTTGGGTCAGGCCGAGGGCGCCGCCGAGCGAGCCTGAGCGGCGATGGCGCGCAAATCGGGGAGCACATTCCCCATGTGGATCGCGGGCGAGGACGGATCTCCCATGGCGAAGTACAGCGAACGGTAGATCTCATACAAACGTTCGTATGTCGCCTGCTCGCGCGGGTCGGGCACGATGACGCGGAATGGTGGGCACAGCGCGCGCTGCGCATCCTCGACGGTGTCGAAAACGCCGGCCGCAAGGAAGGCGAAGATGGACGAGCCGAGTCCGGTGATCGGGCGTTCAGGAACGAGGATCGGCTTGCCGAGCACGTTGGCGTAGACCTGGTTCAGCAAGTCGTTCTTCTGCGCAATCCCTCCGCCGTGTATCACGCGGTTGATCGGGACGCCGTGGTCGGCCATTCGCTCGAGAACAATGCGAGTATGGAACGCGGTCCCCTCGATCGCGGCGAACAGCTCGTCGCTGGCGTTGTGATTGAGATTCCAGCCGA
>JBDTAZ010000147.1:0-19471 GCA_039924325.1 Gemmatimonadaceae bacterium | reverse complement strand
ACCGGAATACCGCCAGCGGCGCGTGGTGTGCCACAGGTTGAGGTGACTTTCGATATCGATGCGAACGGAATCCTCAACGTCACAGCCAAGGACAAGGCGACAGCCAAGGAACAGAAGATTCGTATCGAGGCGTCGAGTGGTTTGAGTGACGCCGAGGTCGATCGCATGGTCAAGGATGCGGAGAAGAACGCGGCGGAAGACAAGACTCGTCGCGAACAGATCGACGCACGCAATCGACTGGATTCGCTCGCGTACGAAGTCGAGAAGAACTCCAAGGAATGGGGCGACAAGCTTGGCGACGATATGCGCAAGCGGCTGGAAGAAGGCGTTGAGAAGGCTCGCACAGCACTCCGCGGCGATGACCTCTCGGCGATCACCACTGCGTCGGAAGAACTCAGCAAGCTCTACAGCGAAGCTGGCCAGGCTTTCTACCAGGCACAGAATCAGTCTGCACCGGCGGATGCCGAAGCAGCGCCCGGTGCAACGGATACTGCACCTCCCGCAGACGACAACGTGGTCGAAGCCGACTACGAAATCGTGGATGACAATAAGAAGTAGTGTATGCACGCTAGCGCATTAAAAATATGCACGGTAAGCTGGCCACCGAAGAGGCGATAGTCAGTTACTAAAATTGACACGTGGATGTTCGAGGAATGGGGCGCACCAATTGCCACGCGTGTACATAGCACCAACGGGGTATTGAGTTGGTCCGGCGTTTGATCGGTGACGAGAGATGTGAACTGCTGCCGGTTCAGTGGTCACGCTACTAAGCTCAATACTGTTCAGTTAAGCTGATGTGCGTCAATTCCACGTGCGAGCGCAGTGATGACGTGTGATGACGTGGACATTGTAGCTCTGCATGTATGTGGTGGTTCGCCGGCGCGGCCTGAGCGGGTAACTACCCATCTTTCGCTTGACGCCGCGCGCGACGACGCCGCCTCGGCTAGAGCTAACGGTCTCGGACCGGAGCTCGTGTAGGACCATCTGCCGCGCGAGTGCGTGCCGAGTGTGGTCCTGAGGGGGGAATGGCCGCTGCGCGCGGGAGCGTGTGGCGGGTGGCGCGGAGCGCGTGGGTGAACGACAGAGTGTCGGGATCGCGTGCCCTCTCGCCTCGAATTGAGGGGTTACACCCGACGTTCGCACTCGAGCACCCTCGGCACTGACACTGCTCGACCGAGAGGAAATATCCAGAAGCCTGATCGCCGGACTGTCGATTCATGTGATTGCGAGGCAGCTCCGGCGAGCGCCATCGACAATTAGCCGTGAAATCAATCGCAATCACGGCCGGACGCTTTATCGGGCTACAAATGCGGATACTCGGGCGTGGCAGCAGGCGAAGCGTCCAAAGCACTGTTTGCTGGCGATGAATAGTCGACCACGCTAGACCGTGGCTGAGAAGCTCAAGGATGATTGGTCACCTCAGCAAGTCGCCGGATGGCTGCGCGTGTCATTTGGTGATGACAGTACGATGCGAGTCTCACACGAGACGATCTATCGCAGCCTCTTTATCCAAGCACGCGGTGTGCTTCACAAGGCGCTGATCACGCGGCTTCGCAGCAAACGAACGATGCGACGTGCCAAGCACTTCACTACTGCCGGTCAGGACCGCGGGCGTATTCGCGATGCGCTCTCGATCCGAGATCGCCCAGCTGAAATCGACGCACGTACAAGCTTTGGTCATTGGGAGGGCGACCTCATGGCCGGTGCGAGAAACACGCATCTTGCCACACTCGTCGAGCGGCGCTCGCGTTATACCGTCCCCGTGCGCGTCAAAGGAAAGGATAGTTCGACCGTCGTGCAGGCGCTTGTGCGGCAAGTGAAGAAACTTCTACTGGGCCGAATGACCTCGCTGACCTGGGACCGAGGAACGGAACTGGCGGAACACGAATCCTTTAGCGCACAGACGGCGGCGCCTGTCTACTTCTACGACCCGCAAAGCCCATGGCAAAGAGGAACGAATGAAAGCACCAATGGGCTACTGCGGCAGTATTTCTCTTAGGCAAGGACATGTCGGTGTTCACCCAAACCGAACTAGATGTAATTGCACAAAAACTAAATACAAGACCAAGGAAAAGCCTTGGTTATACAACCCCTTTGATGCATTTTGTACGTAGCGCTGCAGCGACCAGTTGAATCCATCGCGGCCTACTTCGCAGCGGAGTCGATGTGAAATTCGGCTTTGTAGCGAGGTACCGAGCGATCTGGCCGGTCGATCTCGCGTGTGAGGCGCTCGGAGTCTCGCGCAGTGGATTCTACAGCCGGCTTACGGGTGTACTTGGTACACGTAACGTGAACGATGCGATGGTTGGGCTCGACTTGCGAACCACCTTCCTTACACGCGACGGTACTTACGGTGCGCGCCGGGTGCGCTGCGATATCGCTGGTGCGGGCTACAACTGCGGTCGGCGTAGCATAGAGCCGCTCATGCGCATCCAGGCGCTTAGAGCGCGAGGCACTCGGACTGATGGAGCGTCAGTAAGAGGCAAAAGGCCGGCCGCATGGTTGCACGGGCCGATGAGTATCCCAGATGAGGATCGCTCGCTATTCAGTCTCCGCTAAGGCCTATTGGCATTGCGCAACTAAGCCCGTACGCATGGTACACACGTCGCTAGAATCGTTGCGTAGGCAATGCCAGCAGGCCGCCCACAAATCTGACGGCATACCACGAGTCTCTTCGCAACCTGCTCGCACCTGCTGAGTCGCAACCGAGGCTAGCCAAGTGAGGGCAGTCGAGCGGCAGCAATTGTGGTCAATCGCCGCTTGGATGTCCGCTCACTTGGTGTCGAATCAACGATCCGCCAGCGGGTGCATCACGTCGGTTGGCACTTAGTTGTATAGCAGAAACCGTCAGGTTGATCCGGATCGCAGTTGAGTCCGCCCTTATAGGCACAAACGAGCCCCTGGCACGCTTCGTTACCACAAGTAGCGGCGATGCTTGCAGTTGCCGGCGCTGCAAGGAGCGTAATCGCTCCCGCTGATGAAATGAGCGCTAGTGCTGCGGCTGCTATCCGAGCCTTTGATAATTGCATTTCATTATCCTCGTTTGAGCGGGCTACATGGAGGAATCTCCAGCCTCCTACAGCGCGACTGGTCTTGCCCGCATAATGTGATAAAGTTGAGAAATTCGACGCATTGCGCGATCCAGATGCCTTCGGGCCAAGTGAGCGGCAGCGGAGCGGCAGCAATTGTGCTCGACTGGCTCTTGAGTGTCCGCTCACTTGGCGTCGAATCAACGATCCGCCAGGGGGTGCATCACGTCGGTCCGCACTTACTCGTCACGCAGAAACCTTCATCTTGCACCGGATCGCAGTTGAATCCGCTCCTAATTGAACAATCGACTCCATTGCACGTCTCGTTACCGCAAGTCGCGGCGATGCTCGCAGTTGCCGGCGCTGCAAGGAGCGTAATCGCTCCCGCTGATGAAATGAGCGCTAGTGCTGCGGCTGCTATCCGAGCCTTTGATAATTGCATTTCACTATCCTCGTTTGAGTGGCCTACATGGAGGAATCTCCAGCCACTTACATAGCGACTGGTCTCGCCCGCATACAAGCAATACCCGCAGTGCGCGAGCGTCCTATTACTTGCTAGGATAGCTAGGGGGCGGTCGAGCCGCGACTCCGACTACACCGCTAGCTGCTACACCACACGGGATGACAATAGAATTAGGGGTCGAGCGGTCCGGTAACGGAATTCCCGGTCGTCCAAAGATATTTCGGATCACGGTTCGAGCCCCATCGTCCTCAGGGCGTCCGGCGCAAGATCAAATTTCGCGTCGTCTGGTAGCCGCGCAAGCTGGCTTGCATTCAGAATAGCCCGCGCCATCGTCACGAATGCTTCGTAATTGATCGCCGAAGGAGTCCGCGCTGCCTTGACTAGTCGTGTCGCCATTTCGGTTGAGAGCCCGTTACTAATTCGCTCGGCCACAGGTCGCCAGATTGTACGGAGCGTTGCGTCGAGCTGACGACCAACGTCCGCCAAACTGTCACGCTGTGGTTTGGAAAGGCCAATGCTGTCAGCAACATCCAGGATGTCGAATCCGGCGTTCGGATATTGCGCAACGTAGCGGTCCGTGAGAGCGGACGCAGACGGGTGGCTCCGGCGCGCGCCGTCAATGGTGAGCTGTTGTGCAACCCGATCGCGTGATAACCCAATGTTGATGCTGACGCGGAGCCGAAAAGGATTTTCTCCGACAGCTGTTTCGCGTACACTTCCGAATGCCGGATTCACAGCGTACGCGACCCTCTGCGTGGATTCGTCGTATCCTGTGCGAGACATGAGCACGTTATCCGGCATTCCATCGCCGCCCCATCCGTGCATTCCATTTACACCATGGAGCGCTGCATCAAGTCCCGAGATCGCATTGATGACCTCGACTTGGAGCGAGGGCCTGTAATGTGTACCGAACGAGCCAAGCGTGACGATCAAACTCGCGTCGAGGGAAGTTGCCCATGGCCCGACACATGAATTCTGTCCAGCGATTGTTCCGAATGATTTCCTAAGGCAGTTACGAGCTCCGGCTGGTGTCGCCGCGACAAGTTGCTGTATTGCACTCGCGATGGTAGCGTCGGCATCATCCGGTGCCGCGACGTAGGCGCGATCGTCAAGCCGTCCGTCGCCGTTGACATCACCGGCAACGAGAGGCGTGTATCGCCTTCCTGATTCCAATCGACCCTGCAGGGAAAGACTGGCCCTCGTACCAAAGCGATTGTAAGTCGTAACGGTCATCACGTGTGCTGGCGCCGCCGATGGAGACCACTCCGAACGACGGGGATCACCCGCAGTAGTTCCGTCGAGGCCGCGACTCTTCTCGCTTGCACTCGTATGGGCGTAGCCAACCTGTACCGAGGTCGCGCCGAGCGGGCGGTATGCAATGCTCAACTCCAAAAGACTGGCCTTGGCGCGCATATCACTCAAGACGTAATCAACGCTGCCGATATCATCCACGATGCGCACTGGATTCAGCTGCTCGAAGGCAGATACACTCGTAAACGTCGCCGCGTCCACGTACACCGGCCGGTTGGCCTCGGATGCAAGTGTAAACAGAGGGGAAGGTGTGAGATTGGCGGCGAAGCTGGATGAGATCCGCGTAGTCGACGAACGCGTAAAGTCTGCTGATACCGTCCACGGATCCTGAATCTGTATACTCCCGCCGATGTTCCCTCGCCACGAAGCAGCTGGCTTCCAGTCACTGGCGATTAGGGTCCCAGCCGTGTTCACTGCGACGGGAAGCGTGCCATCAGTGCAAGAGGCAGGCGGATTTGAGCCACTGTCGCCTATCCAATCGATGGCCGGAATGTTCGCGGCACTGCAATCAAGACGCGCAACGTTTCCTGGCCCGATAAAAGCCGTGGACGCTGGTAAAAAAGCCTGTCCGCGGGCATCGTTTACAAAGCGACCAACGCCGCCCCGCATGGTGAATTCGGGCGTGAGCGTACTCGATGTCGGGATATCCCATGTGAAACCGAGCCTCGGGCTGGCATCTACACTGCCTCCGCGTTTCGCGCCGTTTAGCCCAAGCTGTGTGGCAGAAGCGGCAATATTCGCGCTGGCACCGGGGACGGAAAAATGATTCACGTCTAGCCGCACGCCACCTTGAACGCTCATGTGTGGCCGCAGCGCCCACTGGTCGCCGATAAAACCAGCCAGCGTTCCGACGTTGGCGAACGAGCGAGCTTGCCCGACGAGTCTTGAGTAGTTGGATGGCGTGCCGGCCACGACTGCAGCAACTGAATCAAATGAAACGACACCGAGTCCATTGCTTCGTGCATCTTGTGCGTTTCCCACGATGCGAAGGGAAAGACCAGCGTCCACCTTATGACGCCCATCCGCCGGAGTCCACCACAAGGTGTGATTCGCGTTGACACTAAGGCTGCGCGATGCTGATGCGGTGCTCAACGTTGAGCCCGCAAGCAGGGTCTGGAGTGACGCGTCTCCATACAAACTGCCTTGCGCACGGAGCTGGAGTATGGGTAGAACCCGCTGTGCCGGTGTATCTTGATCAGTCGCTCCGGAGATCGACACCGAAGTCTCCTGCGCTAGCCTCGACGATGTCACTGTTCGCAACAGCGTAATACCAACCCCGGTCGACTGGGCGTCACCGAAGAGATTTCCGATCGCATTTGCAGAAGTTGCGTGTGGCGATGCCACGTCAGTTGACGCCCGCGCAATTAGCGCAATCGAGTGATTGCTATCGGATACAAAATCGAAACGGTTCAGCGTAGAGAAACTGCTGGCGACGCCGCGGTGCGGAATGGACGTGTTGTTGATTCCTATCTGTCGGAGTCCGCTGCCGAGCGATCCGGAGGCTGGCCCAGTCAACACGAACCCCGAGGAATTTCGGCCCGTCGACGCGTCGAAGCCCTGAACAGGAGCCATGCCGCGGGTAAACTCGGCGCTCGAGCTATACAGGAGACGATCGAGAACCAGATATCCGGACGCAGCGCCCGAGACGCTGAACGTCTCTGACGGCGAACCCAGCGCGGCCGCAGACGTTGCCGATGCGAACACTGCTGCCGACCCGATATTGCTGCCAGGCGAGCTATTTACATCCAGCTTGGCCCCACTGAAGCCGCCTTGCGACGGATCATACACGCTAGTGGCGGCACGTACGGAGACACTTGCGTTGCGAGGGAGGCGGATGCTTCGCACGTCGGCACCATCCACGTTGATGCTTGTCTGCCCCGCGCCGAGCCCCATCGACGTAACTCCGTCGACCATCCCGGAGGCCGACTTGTGAATATCGAGTGCCGGCACACGCGCTGCGAACCCGAGTATGTCTCCGGAATACGACCCAGGCGCGAGGCTGCTGGAAGAGCCCCGACTTGCGTATCTCAATCCGCCAACGTCGTTCGCAAGGGGCTGCGGGATCGTTGCGCGAGGACGAGACTTCTCGACGCGCACCGCGGCAAGTGCCACAGCTATGGGCGTAAGTGCAACGTTATGAGTGGTCGTGGAAGCACTTATAATATTCCGCGCCGGCGCGAATCCCGGCGCGCTTACAGTTAACAAGAACGACTGCGCCGTTCGTGACGTTAAAGGGAGCGTATACCGACCGAGGCTATCGGTACGAGTCGAATCAGCAAACGAACCGCCTATTGCGGCCAACGTTACATGTGCATCTGCTAGAGGCCGCTTATGATCGTCGATGACCGTGCCGTGTACATTCACCGAGTCACGGATAAAGCTCTGGGCTGACGCGACTTGCGCTCCAGCCGTCCCGCTTATGTGGCACAGGCTGGCCAGCAATACGAGTATTAGTGCCTTCGGCGAGATTCGCGATGATGTGTGAATGCGAGTCATGGATTCTGCCTCAGCCACTGCAGCATTCCTTCCATTCCGATCAATCGCCCGAGCAAAGTATCGGGACTAACAATGGGACTGCCGGAATCGAGATCTATCTTACGAGTAATTACAACAATCTGCGGGAGTGTTGGGTTCGCAGCGTTGTCCCGCATCATGTACGTAACCGCTACAGGATTGAGCCAACCACCGCCTACCGAGATAGCATCGAACGCACCAAGACTCTCGAGGTACGTACGTCCGGCGGTTGCAGACTTATCTACCGAAGCCCCAATCCGCACGAAGCGCATGCGGTGCGCGCTAGCGTAGATCGCAAGCCGCCGCATGGTTTGCTGTTCCACCTCTTGGAAGCCTGGTAAAGACGATCCGATGCAGGTACTGCTGCCGAGATATACTGCTACAAAATCGGATCCAGTAATCGAAGGGAGGCCAGCGTCAACAGGGATTGGAGAGTTGCCGCGTCTATATTGGTTCCAGACTCCGTATGAAATCGCGATGACACTAACAAGAGTTACGGCCATCATATTGAGGAGGAATCTGTCCGCAGTCAATCGGTGCAACGTTTCGCTTAGCCTCTTGTGGTGCAGCCATGAAATCCGTTTCCGTCGATGTGTTGTCACGGCAAAACTCCGGGCCGCAGTGACACGGCGTCGTGGCGGATTCCGTGTTCGACGAATGTCTTCGCACCCTGAGCACCAACAATCCGGGGAACCGCATTGCTATGGAATACGACCGCGCCGTCCCGGCCATCGATGATCATCGTGGTGTACTGCATGGGTTTGCCCTTCTCCTGCCTTCCGGTTGGATTAAAGACCGTTTGGATAAGCAACTCGTTGGCCCCAAACGCGAAAGCCGCAATCGTGGAGTCGAAACCATCCTTAGGGGGAACTCGGGCAATGGCGGCGCCCTTTAGGACGGCCGACAGTGGTCGGAACCAAGGTCTGTTCACGTGCCAGAGGAGTTTTCCAGACGATGTGTATGCGTCGATTACCGGTGCGTCTTCTCGCAACACAATTACAACATCAATAGCTGGGATGCAGCCAAGCACTGGCGCGACTACTGCTGCATATAACTCGGCAACTCGCGCGAAAGCACCCGGCGCGCGAAGCCGGAATGATTTCTGACCGTGGCCGTCTAAGTTGACAACTGATATTGAGCCAGCTGCATCTGGCGAATAGAACGCAGCACCCGACGCGAGTAAACATCCACCCGTGACACCGGCCGGTATGGATATAGAATTCAAGTTGGTCTCGTCACGTATAGACGTAGCTACAACAATGCGCCCACCTCGTATATCGACGGCAAACAATTTCGGCCCACGTACAAAGAGACTCGCATAGAGTGGTGCCGCCGCCTCGCCCCCCGGGTTACTAAGCATGGGGAGCTTCGCGCCCCCCAAGGTGTAGAGTTCCACGCCACTAAAATCGGAGTGCAGTGCAGCTAGCTTGGTTCCCCATGTTAGGATGTTACTAAAGTGCCCCGTCCCAAGGCGAGCGGGATTCGAAATCAGCAACTGCGACGCGGGCGAGGAAGTTGCTTGCCCATTGATGTCAGGAACTGCTGTGACGAGGCCGACAATCAACGCCAACAGCAGTTGGTTTCTCACGCGACCCAGCGAGGTTAACGGCATTTCAGAAATCCCACCACAGGTCGCCCAGCGCGAGATACCATAACTACTTGAGCTACTTGCCTAACCGGGTGCTGCTTGCTCATCACGCTCGCTGGTTCAATATTGCCGTCAGATCCAACACTTGCGTTGTCCCCAAGCATCACAACTTCGCAAGGTTCATCTCGTATGTGCTTCAGCTGTGAAGCTGAACCGATAGCAGTGCTTCCGGGCTTCGCTGTGACGCGATACTGATTACGCAGACGTGCCGGTTGCCAACGGCGACTCGCTCTCACGCACCGAGTTAACTCTGATCCACTGGAAGAGTAGTTGAAAGAGTCAGGCAAGCTTGAGAAGAGTTGCGAACGTAGCAATCCCTGTGTAGCATGTGTTGTCAACGCGGTTCGCAACTCGTTAAGAGACACCACTGTCATTTCCCTTCGAGGGTTTCAAATGCGTCGAATTTCTGCTGACTCCGTATTGCTGGCAGTTTTGGCAGCCTGTGCGATTACAACGACCGGGCTTGTAGTGCGCCGAACATTCGTCGATGTACATCCAACTACGCAGCGGGATAGCATGATCCCGCACTGGAGGACGATTACGCGTGGTGGCGAGTCCGAGGGCTCGACGACCTCTGCCGCTACGTTGATCGTCTTTTCCGACTTTCAGTGTCCGTACTGTAAGAACTTTGCGGCCGTCGTCGACTCGATTCATGCCAACTTCCCAAAAGTCCATATCATCGAACGTAGCTTCCCGCTGACAAGTATCCATCCCCGCGCATTGGATGCAGCTATCGCCGCTGCATGTGCAGGCTCGGCGGGGAAATACTGGGCATTCAGACATGTCATATTCAACGGCCCGGATTTGGCGCAAATAACCTCGTGGGTCACGCCTGCGCAAGCAGCCGGCGTTTGAGCTGCTGCCGGTTCGGTGGACACACGGCTAAGCTACATGTTCTTGTGTCCGAGCGTGCTGCTCGAAGTCGATAGGGCTCAAATAGCCCAGGGTTGAGTGCCTCCGGATTGGGTTGTAGAAGCGCTCGATGTAATCGAATACATCGGCGCGGGCTGCATTCCTCGTGCGGTACATCTTTCGCTCTGTCCGCTCCGTCTTGAGCGAGGAGAAGAAGCTCTCCATCGCCGAGTTGTCCCAGACGTTTCCAGAGCGGCTCATGCTGCAGGTCACCCCGAGCGCGTCCAGAAGTCGCTGAAACGATTCACTGCTATATTGGCTTCCACGATCCGAGTGATGGAGTAGCGCTGCTTGCTTAGCCATACGCTCTCCTCCGCGCCGCCATACGGCCATCGTGAGTGCGTCGGTCACCAGCTGCGCTGTCATCGTAGACTGCATCGACCATCCGATGACTCGACGCGAGAAGAGATCAAGCACGACTGCGACGTAGAGCCAGCCTTCAGCAGTCCACACAAAGGTGAAGTCCGCCACCCACTTCTGATTCGGTGCCGACGCGGTGAATTGCCGATCAAGGATGTTGGGCGCAAGCGTGTTGAGATCGCGCTTGCCGGCATCGTGGGGACGCGCTCGCCGCCTGGGCCGCGCTCTGAGGGCCTGTGCGCGCATGAGCCGTTCAATTCGATGCAGGCCGCAGCGATGTCCTGCGCCCGCGACATCGCGCCACACGCGACGTGCACCGTAAGTACGGTCGCTCGAGAGAAAACTCGTTCGCACTTCGAGGCCGATCATCGCGTCGCTCACGCTGCGCGCACTCGGCACACGCGTGAGCCAGCTGTAGAATCCACTGCGCGAGACACCGAGCGCCTCACACGTGAGCTCGACCGGCCAGATCGCTCGGTACTTCGCTACAAAGCCGAATTTCACATCGACTCCACTGCGAAGTAGGCCGCGGCTTTTTTCAATATGTCGCGCTCCATCTTGAGCTTCGCGACTTCTCGCCGGAGGCGCGTCAGCTCTGCCTGCTCCGGCTTCTGCTGCCCTTCACCTGGAAATGCGTGGACCGGATCAGCTGCCAGTTCCAGAACCCATTTACGAAGCACAGTCGCGTGCACACCCAAGTCACGTGCTGCCTGCGCTACCGTGACACCGCGCTGCGTGACAAGATGCACAGCTTCCTGCTTGAACTCCCGAGTAAATCTCCGTCTCGAGCCCATCTGGACCTCCGATTTCCTTCAGTACACCTAAATATGGTGTCCTTGGAACCGGCAGCAGCTCATACCGCTTGATTTCGGCCAAGCTCACCAGCTTGAGCGGCAGCGATCGCTGTGCGGAACGCCTTGTGCCTGCACAATCATCCACCGGCTGGTCCCCCTCACGAACGCTGTGGGGCGGCTGCGGTGCACTGGATTCGAGCAGTATGCAGCACCGCGACGACTTCCGTCCAGTATGTACACCGTACATGCGCTGCAGGCGTCGCGACATAGTGCCGGCCCTGCGGCGCATACCGCTAGAAGCTGCCGCCACTGGCTGAGTTCGAGGGGGCTTGTACGTCGGGCCATTGCCGCTCTCGAACTACCAGCCATGTCTCAAGCGCCAGCGCCCGGAAAAGCATGGGCATGTAATCAATGAGCCCGGAACGCGCCATCTCAACGGCACTACGGAGTTTGTCTGCGTCAACCCATCCGGCCTGCGCAATTAGCGGGTCGCGGAGCAGCGAGACGAACAGAGGCGCGCGCTGCGACAGCGCCCACGCAATACGCCCATCAATCCAGCCCTTCGATCTTCGCGTTCGAACGATCTCGGGAATGGTGCGGTGAGTTGCCTGCCGAAGAACCCACTTGGTAGTCCCTCCTCGAAGCATCATGTTTGGCGGCAGCGCAAGAGCGAAATCGACGAGCGGACGCGCGAAGAACGGGTAGCGCTTCTCAATGATTGAACTCGATACTGGAAGTTCGAACAGGCTCGCCGCACCGCTGAGCTCACGCGTTGTATTATCTAAGGAAAAGCTGGCATTCGGGCCCCTGACTCGTGCCGCGGCAGTCGGTCTCGACGCATCACTCGTCCTGATGAAGTTTGCCGTTATCCAAGGAGGGATGCTCAGCTCGACGTCCGCCATCGATTGCGCCCCACCGTTTATCAAGGGGCGCACTCCATAACGCCATAAGATTCGCCACATTGAGCCACGAAATGCGAGTGCGAGTTCGCGCGCATCCGCAATAGCCGATGCAATCTCGAAACGAGAGAGAGAATCCGCAACAAAAAATGGACTGCCTGTCAAATAATAGTCGGATCCGCCGCCGCTCAAAATCACCGTGCCTCCGGCGTCGTGGACAATTTGTTCGCTGGCGCGGTCCCGCGCCCAGAAAGGGAAAAATGGATGCGGCTCGTCCGTTCTTGGCGGAGGTTCATTGTCCTCCTGCCAAGGATAGCTATTAACGAGTTGCTTGTTAGGAATCGGGGTGCTGGCTAGGACGCTGTCCAGAAACCGACGCTCGTCAGCACCGGGCATTTCGTCCACGAAACTGTACGTTCCGGCTACTCGACCACTGATCTGCCCCAGCCCAAAAAGCTTCTCCGCAAAGGCGAACACTGATGTCGAATCCAACCCGCCGGATAATTCACACCAGACAGAGTCGTCGGATCGCATGCGCGAGCGGATAGCATCTTGTAGATGAGCCGCGAACACAGCAGTCTGCTCACGCTCATCGGTCGGTATCACCGGCCGAGCATTGCCGGGGCGCCAGTACACACGCGTATCCTTAGTCCCATGCTTTGCTGAGAGATATGAGGCCGGTCGAATGGCCTCGACACCGGACCAGATGGTGTGAGCCGGGTCGTGGTCGCGAGCGCTCAGGAACGACCAGACGAACGCCTCATTGATGGTACCAGTGTTGTAAAGCGCATCCAGCTCAGAGCTAACCAGTACGGCGTTGTCTCGAGTGGTCCAGAATAGGCGCTTAACGCCGAAGCAGTCTCTTACAGCCAGAAACTCCTGCTTGGCACCATCCCACAGAACGAATGCGAAGTCTCCATGAAGCTGCGGGATAACCGCTGCTCCATTTCGGTCGTACGCGCCCAATATTGCGCACAGGTCCGATTCGTCGCACGGCTCGTTGGTCAGCCGCAGGATATCCTCCCGATTGTCAAGGCGCGCTTCACCAACCATCACCAGCGAATGTCGGCGAGTCAATGATTGGCTTAAGGCCTCGCCGTCGGACCAATATCTTGCGACGAATCCGTGTTCCGCGACGGCCTGCCCCCATATCGCGGTCGGATGGAGACTCCGCGCCCTCTCTAACACTGCTTCCCATTGGCGAGCGCCCAGCGCATCAGTTGTCGGCAAATGCGCGGCAACAAATCCCCTCACTCCGGGAGTTCCGGGAACACCTGAAAGGCCGACAAAAACTCGACTTCGGCGTTAATAGGTTCGCCGCCGACTTCCACCCAAGCATGGGCAGTAAACGGCAGGGCTACAGCACCCATGCGCAGGTTTGCGGGGATTCCAGCCCAGCGAAGCATGGTAAACAGCGTAAGCGACTGCTCAAGACATAGGGCGCGACCCGGGAACACGACTGCAACCTCCTCCACCGCCCGCACCAAGGCGTTCGCGACGCGCAACGAATCAATGGTGCTTTCATGGACTCGCCAACCGGTAACCTTTCGAGCGACGTACAGCGTTCGTCGAAAGCCGAACCAACGTAGGTGGATATAGGCGAGGGACAGTACAACTGCGCACGAGAGCCGATTCCCGATATCACCACTCACTCGGCGCGCTCCCGTGCTTGCACAATGCCACAATCCAGGAGATGGGCGAGCAGCTGCACAACGTCACGACTCGCAGCTTCAGCTGATACTTCGTACAACTGGGTGACAGTGCAAACGATCTCGGTAAGCGACCGGTCATCACATAGAAGTTCCCAGACCGACGTGGCAACGGCGTTCAATCCGTAGTATTCACCCCGCAAGTAATCGAGCAGCACGGTCCGCTCTCCCTGTTTGCTAGCTAATACAGATTCGTCTCGATGTACCATGATTAGGTCGCTCGTGAGCTTTTGCGCCCATTCCTGCACAGATGGCGACAACTTATCAGATTTCACTGTACTCCCCCAGATTCAAGCGCGTTCGGCACGCTGGCCACTATCGGACTTAGTAAGCGACTAGACGTCACGACGCGCGTGGCTCGCCTGCACGTCCTGCTCACTGGCGGGTCGCCAATAAGGCGCCGGCACTGGTGAAGCGATGTAGCTACCATCTGTCCACTGGGATTCTTGAAAGAAAGCGATGAGATCTTGGCTCTTGGCCCTGAATAAACTAAAGTTGCGAGCATGGCGGGTCGCAGCGGCCGCGCTTGCCACCCCCGCTCGCGTCCGAACCAGTCCAATAAAGGCATCAAGTGTGCGTTTGGCGAACCACATCCTCCTCAATTCGTCCACAATCGCTTGTGCAGCTTCAGCCGAAATGTCACCATCCGTTTCCATTGCAGATAGACAATAACGGAGGTGGACAAGCGGTTCACTGTGCGGCGTATACGGCGGCCCACCTTCATGAAGTTGCGCCACTTCATCATCGGGAAAATCGTCGGCAATCAGAAAATGCTCGTAGACTCTCCCGAATCCCTTCATGCCGAAGGCGCGCATCTCGAACGCGCGGATTGCTCCCATGGAACTTAGGCCGCAGACAGTCCAGCCTCTTGTCAGCGCACGCCTAAGCTCTGCATGTCCAACCGCTAATGACTGGCCGAACTTGCCGTCCACCAAAACGATGATACCTGCAGGCCCAGAGGCGATCCGATCGATATCGCCACGCTCTGCCGGCGGGAGCCACTCGAAGCCGACGCGTTCGATGAGGCGCGAGGCCGCAACGGGTGCGTAGGTAGGACCGACAAAAACAACGCTACGCGACTTGGTCATGCAAGTACGAGAGAAGCCGCGGTCCGAGCCGCGGGAAATCCGGCGAGAAATGCTCAAGGCCTGGAACGAGTAGCCGAACAACCTGTAATTGCTCGTTCAAACTGGTAAATACGACACGACAGACGTGCCGTATCCCCGACTCGAGCAAACGATCAATCAGGTTCCCGACCGCGTCATCGATAGACTTGGGCGGCGGCATGTTAGCCTTAACGTCGGTGAACGTCATGATGGCTGGTGATGCCGCGAGTGATTGGAAGCTTGAGGCCATACGCCGCTCCGAGTCGCGCAGGCCCCCACGTATAAAACGGTGCTTCGCACGCTCGAGATCATCGCGTCCCCCGTGTATCGCCGAGAGGCGGCATTGTACTGCCTCGGTAATGGCTCGGATCAGCGCGATTTCCCGTAGCACGTGGCAGCCGTACCCGGTCGAGAGAATCACCGGGCCCAGCGAACCAGGGTCGAAAATGTCAGTCACGAACACTGGAATACCGAAGTCTTCCCGCATCGCTCGAACGTGTACAGCGAGACCAGCGTCGTGAATTGCTTCGATCTGCTCTTTAGCGATTTTAGGTATCGTATCCAAATTGATGGCCCGCGCCCTGTCGCGTACATGCTGAAATGAAACAACGTCTCGTTCGACGATCTCGAGGAGCGCATGCAATGTTGCTTCGGAAATCGAGTTTCCCGACGATAGGCCGTTAGAGCTCGAACCGAAGAGCGGCGGGCCGTGCTGCGGCTCATAGGGGAGGAAGACAAGCTCAGCTGGGACCAATACTTCAGTCCGACTCACAAGATCTTCCGCGACGACGCAGTCAATCGGTAGCGCTAGAGACGGGCGTTGCCCGTGAAATGGGCAAAAGTTGGCAATCACAGCGAGAGACTGACCCCCGCCGAGCAGATCACGGGGCATTGCGGCGAAAATCTGACGGCGTGACCTGACAGGTTCGGCAACCGCACATTCAATCGCCTCCATGTAGGCCCCGACCTCGGCCTCAATCCCACGCACACCTTTGCCCGCGTTTACACATAACGAGCCCTCCATCGCACCTGGTCGTATACTCGCAAAAACGGGAATCCCGATCCTGTCAAGTCGGGTGATATCCGTGACGCGGCTGATCCCCATTTGCAGCGCCATAGCCTTAGCGCGCACGAGCGTGTCTTCGGGAGCCGCCATGCGGATACTCGAACTCAGCCGATGCAAGCGAATCCCCAAGGCGGCATTCCGCTCGAACTTCTCAGGATGCGTTTTAGAGTAGGTGGCACACCACTACGGTTGTGGACGGTAGAGCCATCGGTGCCAGAGCCGACCTGCTACAAAATCACGCTAGCAACCGCGACCTCTTAGAGCCGTGAAGAGCTAGGGGCGTTGGTCACGACAAGGGCCGGCATATAGCCATTTGGTTCCACGGCCGTGCTGCCGTTCCCCAGCGTCCTCTCGACGATCTCCCCGAGACGCGCGACGGTGGGTGGCGCATACGGCTTCCTTTCGAGCTGTGGTGTACGCGCTGGTGAATTCGGAACGTTCATGGGACCTCCAGAAGAGAGTCAATACTTAATGGTTCTGGCGAAACAACACGACCATAGGCTCAGTCACGGCCACCAGCCCACTCTTCAACTCTCACTCTCGTTATCCGAAAGTCAAGCGGCGCGTATTTTTGCGCAGCAATGCCATTCATGTTTGCCTTGCAAATTGACCAAAAATTTCGGGCGTGCGGTTGATCCGTGCGGGAGCCGAATCTGCGGGGAAAGCCCTCAGCTGGCGTTTGACTCGTTCGCCCTCGAACAGATCGAACAGCCGATGATTCACTCCCCGTACCCCGCCGCTACAGTGACGAACCATCGGCCCATGTCGTTGGTCTGCGCTTCACGCGCGCACCAACGCGGCCTCAACGTGTCAGGTTTAGGATTGCTTTAAATGGCATCAGCGCGTAGCTATTTAATAAATAATAAATGCGTTCGTCGGTTCGTTCGAAACGAACCGAATCTTGCGGGGTTTAAAGTTCAAGGACGGGGTTCACCGGTCCTGCAAATGTTTCCTCTTCACCGTTCACTACATGCCTCCCATATCTTCGCGCGTCCGCTGGGGAACTGCGGTCGCGATTGCGTTCGTTGGCGGCGTCCTGCTCGCTTCCGGCAAGGGCTGGACACGCCTCGGCTTCGCTCACGACAGTTCACTCGTCTCCATCTCTCAGCCGATCGCACCAGCTGACGGCTTTGCCGACATTGCCGACAAAGCCACCCCCGCAGTTGTGTCAATTCAGGTGGACCTCAAGACGAAAGCGCCATCCGCAAGGATTCGTCAGGGTATGCCTCAGGGAATGCCGCCCGGCATGCAGCAGTTCTTCAACTTCGGACCTCAGCAGCCGCAGCGTCCTTCTGTTCAGGAAGCAAGCGGTTCGGGCTTCATAGTCACGAAAGACGGCTACATCCTCACCAATAACCATGTCATCACCGGCACCGATCATACGACCGTCGCCGACAAAATCACCATCAAGCTGATGGATGGTCGCGTCTTCCAGGCCAAGGTCATCGGACACGATCCGAGCACCGACATCGCCGTCCTCAAAATTGATGGCAACAATTTTCCGACAATTCCCCTGGGTGACGACGCCAAGGAACGTGTTGGCAACTGGGTGATCGCCATTGGCAACCCACTCGGCGTACTCGACTTCACGGTTACAGCCGGAATCGTAAGCGCGAAAAATCGATCGCTACCGGCGCTGCTCGGTAACGACAAGTACGCGATTTCCGACCTGATTCAGACAGATGCCGCGATCAATCCGGGCAACTCTGGTGGTCCGCTCATCAATACGAGCGGACAGGTGATTGGAATCAACAACGCGATCGCAAGTGAGACCGGCTACTACTCTGGATATGGATTCGCTGTCCCTATCACGCTGGCGAAGAAAGTCATGGATGACTTGATCGCGCACGGCCATGTTCGCTTCGGCATTTTGGGCGTCGCGATTTCAGACGTCGATGCAGACGCGGCGGCGGTAGCCAAGCTCGACCACGTTTACGGAGTGTTGGTGCAGGGCTTCAATCCTGATACGCCAGATAACCCGGCGCGAAAGGCGGGCATGGAGCAAGGCGATGTAATTATCAGCGCCGACGGCCAGCCAGCCGACCGCGTGAGTTCGCTGCAGCGCGTGATTCGAAATCATGCGCCGGGTGAAATCGTTCATCTCAAATTCGTGCGGTATGGCAAGACAATGACCGCCGATGTGAAACTTGCGCCACTCCCGACCGACTCTACTGCGGCGGTTGCGGCAGTGACACCTTCCCCCACCAGCGACGGCGTCGTACGCACCAAACTCGGCGCGACACTCTCCCCGCTACCGCCAGCCGACCAAAGGCCGAAGGGCTTCCCGAGTCACGGCGTTTTGGTGACGGATGTAGTTAGCCTCGGGCCGTCATACGGAGCGGGCAAGCTCTCGCCAGGGATGGTCATCACGGACGTCCTTTATCCGACGCCGCGGAAGACGATCAATTCGGTGGCCGACCTCAACGCGGTGTTGGACAAGATGAAGGCCGGCGATTATATCAGCCTGAACGTTGCCGTCCCGGACGGACAGGGCGGCGCGGCAACTACCGTCGTGAACATCAGGCTGGGACAGTAGCCTCCGCCGTCTGACAATTGCCAGTAATAAGCGGCCGGGATGCTAAATCGCATCCCGGCCGCTTATTTTTGTACTCCACCCCGCGAGGATGGCGAAATTGGTAGACGCACCAGCCTTAGGAGCTGGCGGTTAACACCTTGGGGGTTCGAGTCCCCCTCCTCGCACTTGCCCGCCCTCGCGTGCGCGATCTCAGTAGGCTTCGTGGTTAAATTCCAGCCATGGAGATCCAACTCAATCCCAAGACCACTACCGGCGTCGAGCGCGCCGTTGAAGTGACCGTTCCCGCCGCCGAAGTTGCCGCCGCAGAGGAGCGTACCACCAAGCGCTACGCTTCCCAGGCTCGACTCCCAGGCTTCCGGCCCGGCAAGGCGCCAGCCGCCGTCGTCCGCAAGAAATTCGCGGAAGCGATTCGAAACGAAACCATAGAATCCGTAGTGCGCGAAGCGTACAAGGAAATTGTCGAGAAGGACAACATCCAGGTCGCATCTCAACCGCATATACACGATCTGAAGTTCGAAGAGGGCTCGGCGCTCACTTTCGAGTTTCATTACGAGGTCCGTCCGACGGTTGAATTGTCGCGCACGAATGGATTCAGCATTCGCAAGGAATCCGCGACGGTGACAGATGATCAGGTGCAGGAACAGATCGACAGGCTCCGCGACGAACGTGCCTCATGGGCGCCCGTTGAGGACAAGCCGATCGAGGGCGACATGGTAAGCGTCGGACTGACAGTTGCTGATGCCGACGGAAAGCTTGCGGAGCCGCGCGACGTTTCCCTGGTCCTCGGCGATGGCAAGGCGATTCCGGGAATCGAGGAATTGGTAATGGAAGCCGCACCCGGAAAGACAGTCGAGCGCCCCGTTCACTGGCCGGACGATTTCCCGGAAGAGACACAGCGCGGTCAGACAAAGACCGTGCGCGCTACTGTGCACGAAGTAAAGCGCAAGTCGCTCCCAGCTCTCGATGACGCTTTCGCTCGCGAGGTCGGCGACTTTGACTCCGCCGATGCGCTGCGCACTGCAGTTCGCGACGACATGCAGAAGTTCGCCGAGCGAGAAGCCGAAGCTCACGTCCGCCAGCGGTTGGTGGATGAGATCGTAAGTGCCAATCCGTTCGACGTTCCG
>JBDTAZ010000146.1:0-3671 GCA_039924325.1 Gemmatimonadaceae bacterium | reverse complement strand
GAAGCGGCGACGTCCTCGGCGCACTGCTCGCGTCACTCGACGTCGAGCGACGGCTCAAGGGTCGGAACGCTGTGCACACCGCGCTCTACCTGTGGGCGAAGACCATTCTACCGAACTACATCCTGTCGAATCTTGGTGATCGAATGGAGATGGCGCATTCGATTGAGGGTCGCGTTCCGTTCATGGATCATCGCGTTGCGGAGTACCTGCACAAAGTGCCTGTGTCGCTCAAGATTCGCGGGATGACGGAGAAGTACATACTGCGGGAAGCCACGAAGGATGTGTTGACGAAGACGGTCTATGGACGGCAGAAGCACCCGTTTCTGAGTCCGCCCGCGACGTTGAATCCGACGCAGCCGTTGAATGTGTTGATGCAGGATACGTTGCGCGGGGCTCAAGGGGGGAAGGTGCCGTTTCTGGATCAGAAGAAGGTGGTCGCGGCGCTGGATAAGGTTGGGGATCCGAGTGCGGACGCGGGGTATCGGACGGTGATGGACCAGGTGTTGACGATGACGTTGAGTTTGGTGTTCATGCACGAGGGGTTTGGGATGGTGGCGTAGCGGGCGTGCTACGCGGCGAAGCGGCCGTATCCTACGCTAGCAAAGCCCGTGGCGGATCACATGCCTACGAACACTAGTGGTCCGGCGTCAGTCACGGAGATTGCACGGTTCGTCACGTAATTTGCGCTTGTGGCCGCCCTTGCATCTTCAGCTGTACGACCACCGTTTCATCGGCGGTCGCAGCGCGCTTGGACCTTCATCGAAGCTGGGCAGGGTCTCGCCAAATGTCACCCGAGCGCTGCAACAAAACCGCAGGCAACAGCTTGAATCAATCGGTCGCAGCGCTCCCAATTACCAAAGCACCTTTTTCAAGTATGCGTGGCGCGGGAGCTGGCGCCGTTGCCCCCTGCGGTGGCCCTGGCTAGCTAGCGGCGCTGATAATTTGACCTTACGTTCGGGATGCGTATGTTGACGGAACTATCAAGGCGAGCTCTCGGGAGGTACCACTGCTTCAGCGCGGTCGCGCAGCAACGCGGTACGTTCGCCGCCGCGGCCCTGCTCCTCGCCGCGTCCGCATGTCATTCCGCGGCCGACAACAGATCCCATACCGTGGAAGTCAGCACGCTCGATCTTCACCACTTTGTACAGGCTTACAAAACGCTGAACCCGGCAGATTCAACTTGCCGCGGGTTGTCAACGTATTTCGCTTCCGCGACGATCGGGCTCAAGCGATACGAGAAGAAGTTCGACATGGGACCGAGCGATCTCTGCCACGCTATCCGACGGGCGCCGCGTGGCTATTCTTCTCTCGAATCGAAAATGCCGGCGTTCGACGCAGCACAGGCGTCGATCGACTCGGCATTTGCCGCGCTGAGATCAGTGTATCCCCCGGCAGTGTTTCCGTCAGTCTACATCGTGGTCGGAGACGGGATCTCGGGAGGTACTTCCCTGCGAACTGAACCGCCTACAGTACTCGTGGGTGCCGAACTAACAGATTCCCCCTCGGGGCTGCAGCTTATGGTCTCTCATGAGCTCGCGCATGCACAGCAGCAGTACCCGTGGTGGAAACTGCTTGGCGCGGGGCCTTCGTTTATTCGCGGGACGCTGCTCGCACAGTGCATCAAGGAAGGATCAGCCGACTTCATTGCGCAACTGATCACGGGAAAGCAACCCGGGTCGCAGAGGAATCTTTATGCACTCGCTCATGAGCACGAGTTATGGAAGCAATTCCGGCAGGACATGCACGGCACCGACTACAGCCGCTGGCTTTACAATGGCGGCAGCGTCGCCTACGGCGTGCCAACTGATCTTGGTTATTGGATCGGCTATCGTATCACGAAGTCGTACTACGACAAGGCTCCAGACAAGGCGAAAGCTGTGAACGCGATCTTTCACATACGGGATTTCGACAGTTTTCTGGTTGAGAGCGGATACAATCCCGGTGCGTGAGTCTTGAGGAAGCGCGATGGCCTCAGATCGTGCGTCTTGAATCATGTATCGCGCAAGATCCAGCACCATCGCCCCATACAACCTCGGTCACCGATCCAAAACCGGCAGGTACTCACGCCACGGCCCCACTGAGTCCCGGTATTGCTTCGCCATTACACGAGCAATCTGCGCGACATGTCCGAGATCATGTACGGTCCATGCTGACAGCAACTGGCGCAACGTGACTATCCCAAGTTCCGGATGCTCACCTTCCAGTGCGAGTTGATCATCGGAAAGCTTCCATCCTGCGAGCGTAGTCAAGTTCTCAGCTCGCAAGCTTGAGAATTCCCCCAACAACTCGGCGAGCGACTGGCCCCTGCCCTCACGCATCTGAGCAAAGCGGTCAAACGGTGTAAATCGTCGACTCTCCCCCTGCGCGAGTATAATCTGCGCGCGCGGGATCCAGTCTGTGCGCTCGCCATGGATCAAGTGTCCGATGTTGTCATACGGACTCCAGGTCTCGGCGCCTTCATTCGCGTAGATCCATTCGGCGCCGAGCCCGCCGAGCATCGCGCGCAGGACGCTGGGCGTGCGTTCGAGGATCGCGATTGCGGCCGTCAATTCAAAATCCATTTTCTGGATCTGGTTACAGAATTCCAGCCGCGATCAGATCCGTACACATCGCCTTCCCCGGATGAACAGGCTTGCGAAAGTACCACCATTGTCGTAGCTGGTCGTGCTCATCACCTTTCGCCACCGCACCACCCCACATCGATTGCTTCGTTTCCGTCGTCGCGCTCTTGAATAGATCATCCGCGCGCCCGAGCGCATCGCGCACGTCGCGTTGCTCCTGCTCTGGCGCAACGGTCAACGCGCCAGCGATGATGTCACGCAGATCGACATCGTTGAGCCAGTCATCCAATGTCAGATCGTATCGCGCCGCAGTGCGCGCAATTCCATCCCATTGGGCGATGATGGCGCTCAGTTTTTTATCGCGCAAATGAACGGCTACACCGCGCGCCGCCAGATACCGCGCGACTGCATCGGTTGACTCGTCGGGCATGGTCATGGCTTTCCTCTACAATATGTCAGTGGCTGAGTGATGCCTGGCGGCGGAAATAGGCTTCGCCATTGTTTGGCTTGAAGAACGTACGGATGGTCCCATCGGCGTTGAATGCTATGAACGCGCCGCTCGCGCGGTCGTAGCGCGACACGGTGCCGTCGGAGCGACGGATCTCCAACACATTTCCGCCGACCTGTTCATCACGTAGTGTCTGCGCCTGCCGCAAATATTCCTGCTTCGTGATCTGTCCAAACTCGGCGCCGTGCTTGGTGAAATGTTCGTTGAACTGATTGCGCGACCTGAAGCCGATATCTGTACGGATATCAAGCGCAGGCTGCTGGGCTGCCTGTTGCTCTGATCTCTGGTTTGATTGCTGTACTGAAGGCTGTGCGCTCTGGTATGAGCTCGTTGTAGCAGCAGGCCGGCCGGCGTCGCATGCGACGGTTCCGACCGCGGCCGCGAGTGAGACGGTCGCGAGAGCGCTACGGAATATGCCGATGACGCGCCGCGATGCAACGCGCCGGATGTGGCGTGCGAGGGAGTACTTGTTCCCGCAAATCATGGGCGATTCCGAAAGGTGACCCCTCTAATCTAGCCCACCTTCACCCCACGCAATCAGCCGCAGCCCGGGCGGCTTCTGGTCGAAGGTTCGCACGTCGGAAGATTGGGCTGATCGGCCC
>JBDTAZ010000145.1:0-6625 GCA_039924325.1 Gemmatimonadaceae bacterium | reverse complement strand
CATTCCTTTGGCACGAAATATGGCTGTTGACCAAATTGTTTTCGCACATTAGTCTGACTGCTTCAGCCCAACCAATTGGAGCGTCTATGCCGGCAGCGGTCGAAAGCAGGCCAAAAGGGTTCGCGCGTTCTTCTCCTTCTACAGCCTTCGACCAGTACCTGCACGACATACAGAAACTTCCCCTGATAACTGACGTCGAGGAAGAGCGAAGATTGGCCCGACGCGCGCAGGAAGGCGATGAGCGGGCTGCCGAGCGGCTGGTGACGGCCAATCTTCGATTCGTCATCTCGTACGTGAAGAAGTATCAGGGCCACGGGCTGGACCTCAGCGAGCTGGTAGCGATTGGCAATGAGGGGTTGCTCAAAGCGGTAAGAAAGTTCGATCCGGACCAGGGCGTCAAGTTCATCTCCTACGCCGTGTGGTGGGTCCGTCAGGCGGTACTGAAGGCGCTGGCAGAGCAGACCCGCTCGGTGCGCATCCCGCTGAATCAGAATTCCCAACTCATCAAGCTTTCACGTGCTGAGACGGTTCTCGCTCAGGTTCTGAAGCGCGACCCGACAGACAATGAGCTCGGTCGCCTGCTCGATGAGACGCCTGATACCGTTCGCTCCTCGCGGCAAATGTCGGCGACCGAGATCTCGCTTGATGCGCCGATTGACCGTAGCGATCGCGAGGCATCAACTCTCGGCGAGCGGTTTGCGGGCGTCGATGGCGGTGAGATCGAAGACGTCACCGACTTCAAGCTCATGCGTGAGTCGATCGACAAGGCATTCAAGAAATATTTGACGCCGCGCGAGCGGAAGATCCTCTATCTGTATTACGGCCTTGGTCAGGATTCCGAAGCCATGACGCTTGAGCGGATCGGAACCCTGCTCGGGGTGACGAGAGAAAGAATCCGTCAGATTCGCGAACGCGCATTCGAGAAGTTGAGACAGTCGCCGGATGGCGGCGCGCTTTCCGGATTCTGGGGTGCTGCGTAGCACTAGCCAGGAAAGTGGACAGGTGATGAGCGAGGACCCGTAACGCGGGTCCTCGCTTTATTTTACGCCTTGTGATCCCCGCGTTCGTCAACGATGCCGCTGGTACCTCAAGTGCGGCAAAACGTGCGCTCGAGGACGTTGGCGGGTTCGAGATTCACCCCACGCCGCCTGAAAGCCTTGAAAGCGCTATCCGCGCCAGCATGGCGTCGAAGCCACCGCGTATTGCGATCGCAGGGGGCGACGGCAGCGTGGGCACCGCGGCGCGTGTCGTCTGCGGCACCGAGACCGAGCTTGCGATACTGCCAGGCGGTACGCTGAATCACTTCGCGCGCGACCATGGCATTCCGACCGATTTCCATGACGCTGCGACGACCGCCATTGACGGCGAGAGCAACATGGCGGACACTGCATACGTTGGCGACCGACTCTTTCTCAACACCAGCTCGGTAGGTGCCTACGTTGGATATGTCCGCCTACGTGATCGAATCGAGAAGTACTTCGGCTATCGACTTGCCAGTCTGGTCGCTGCGCTACGACTGTTCATGTCGATGCGGCCAATAGAGCTGGAGCTGGATGTAGAAGGTGAGCGGCGTCAATACAGTACACCGATGGTTTTCATCGGGGTTGGTGAGCGTGAGACACGTTCTCCGACACTTGGCAATCGCGTGCTCGGCGGCAAGGACTGTCTCCACGTCATTGTAGTGCGCGAGCGAAGGGCCGCTCGTCTGTTGGTTGTCGCACTCGACGCTGCAACACGCGGCCTGGGGCAACTCGCGCGCACTCCGGAACTGGACAGCTTCATGGTCGATTCCTGCAAGATCAGGTTGCGCGGGCGGCATCATTTCGCCATTGATGGCGAAATCCTCAAGGCGTCGCCAACGCTGGATTATCGCATCGACAAAGGGTCGCTGCGCATCGTGGTGCCGCGCGCGCAAACGAGTGCCGCCACAAAGTGACAGCGTTAGTTGACACAACCGTTGCCGAGAAACTTCGTGCGATCGTAGGCGATCGATTCGTTCTGGAGCGCGACGCGGTGCTGCTCGCGTACGAATCGGACGGCTTGCCAGGCTATCACAAGCGACCGTCGCTCGCGGTGTTTCCGGGATCGCGTGACGAAACGATTGACGTCGTGCGATTGCTCGCTGATACCAAAACATCGTTCGTTCCGCGCGGAGCGGGCACCGGACTGTCAGGTGGTGCGCTCGCCGACGGGGTGGTTCTGCTCGGACTTCACCGATTGAAAGCGTTCCTCGATGTGGACGTTGCGCGGATGCGAGCGACGGTCGAGCCGGGGGTTGTCAATGCTGCACTGAACAAGCGACTGGCTCGGCACGGCGTGTTCTACGCACCAGATCCTTCGAGCGAGGCCGCGTGTACCATCGGAGGAAATGTCGCGGAGAACGCCGGGGGGCCGCATTGCCTCAAGTACGGCGTTACACTGAACCATATCCTGGCTGCTACTGTCCTGCTTCCGGACGGTGAAGTCATCGAAATTGGTGATCGAGACGGTGAGATGTCCGGCTACGATCTACTGGGCGCGTTCATCGGCTCGGAAGGTTGTTTTGGTGTGGCGCTGGATATCACCGTGCGATTGACGCGTCGACCTGCCGCTGTACGGACGGCGCTTGCGGATTTTCTGAATGTTGCCGACGCGACGCGGGCGACGTCGGCGATCATAGCATCGGGGGTCGTTCCAGCAGCGCTGGAGTTCATGGATAGCGGCACCATTCGCGTTGTGGAGGAATCAATCTTCGCGGCGGGATATCCGATTGATGCCGCGGCGGTACTGCTTATCGAAGTCGATGGGAGCGAAGAAAGCACCGAAACCGAGATGGAATCCGTACGAACGCTGTGCATGGAATCGGGAGCTCGGACGGTTCGCGTTGCGACTAACGACGCGGAGCGAACGCGGCTGTGGCAGGGACGAAAAAAGGCATTTGGAGCGATGGGGCGACTCGCGCCGAATCTGGTCGTACAGGACGCCGTGATACCACGCACGAAACTGACGGAAGTCCTGGCCCAGATCCACGCAATTGGCGATTCCCACGGCCTGATCGTGTGCAATGTCTTTCACGCCGGCGACGGCAATCTGCACCCGAACATATCGTACGACGCCGGCGATCCCGACCAGGTGCAGCGGGTGCATGACGCGATGAGCGCGATCATGCAGGCGTGCATCACAGCCGGCGGCAGCATAACCGGAGAGCACGGCGTCGGTCTCGACAAGCTTCCGTATATGACGAAGCTATTCGACGAGCCGACACTCGCCGCGATGTGCGACCTGCGGACCGCATTCGATCCTGAACACAGAGCGAATCCGGCGAAGGTGGTGCCGGTTCACTCCTGCAGAGAATGGTTCGCCACCCCGGCGGCGCGCGAGCCGAGCAGTGGGGGGCCAAATGCGCGGTGACGCTGAAGTTGCCGCGGCAATTCGTGAAGCTGGCGTCGCACGTATCCCGCTCCGGATTGTCGGTCGTGGAACGTGGCTGGATGCTGGTTCGCCGGTCGCGGCAGAGACAACGTTGTCACTCATCGAGGACGCAGGGATCCAGGCGTACGCACCGGGCGATCTGACGGTGACCGTGCGGGCAGGCACCACGCTTCGCGAAGTGACAGAGGCGCTCGCACGTAGCGATCAGTGGGTAGCGCTCGATCCCGAAGGTGACACTGACGGAACGATCGGTGCCACCGTGGCGACATGCTCATACGGGCCAGCCGCCGCGCTTTTCGGTACGCCGCGCGATCAGGTGCTTGGCATGACTGTAGTCCTCGGCAACGGCGACATTATTCGCCCTGGCGGAAAGGTGGTGAAGAACGTAGCGGGATTCGACCTTACGCGACTGATGATTGGAGCGTGGGGTACTCTTGGTGTGATTACCGAAATCACGCTCCGCGTCCGATCACGTACCATGCTGCGGGATTCGATAGCGCACATGCGGCGGCAGCTGCCGGCGTCGCACGGCTATCGCGATCCGATAGTCGTGAACGCGAAGCTTGTTGATGCCCTGCGGCAGCGCTTCGATCCGTTCCGCATTTTGAATCCTGGAATCATGCGAGACGTCGGATGACGACACCAACCAGGCCGCAGTCCCCCCGCGCGGGCACCCCTCTCGCACGCGAGCAGGCTGGCCTCGATGCGTGCGTCCATTGCGGCTTCTGCCTGCAGGCCTGTCCGACGTATCTGGCATTGGAAGACGAGAACGATTCACCGCGCGGGCGAATTGTGCTGATGCGCGCACTGTTGGACGGGAGCCTTCCCGCGAGCGATCCGGATCTTCGCGAGCACATCGACAAGTGCCTCGGATGTCGCGCATGTGAAACCGCGTGCCCTTCCGGCGTGCCGTACGGCCACCTGCTCGAAGCGACCAGAGCAACGATGCGCGACGGACACGCGCCAACTTTTGCATCGCGGATTCTGCTGGCGATTTTTGCGCACCGGCCCCTCATGCGGTTCGCCATGGCAATGGCTCGGCTGCTCGCTGCGACACCGATCCCCACGCTGCTGCTCAAGCTTCCTGGTCGGCTTGGCTCAGGTATGGCGATGCTCGCGTCGACGGACTTTCCGCTCGAGCGGGCAAAATACGTTGCCAGCGGTAGCGGAGAGTACGGAAGCGCGACGCTATTGTTGGGATGCGTGATGGAAGGTCTTTTCACCGAGACCAACCGGGCGACCGAGCGCGTGCTCACGCGGAACGGCTACACGATGATCGCGTCGCCGAGCCAAGGTTGCTGTGGGGCTCTGCACGCGCATGCCGGCGACCTTGGCGCGGCGCGCAGACTAGCGAAGCGCAACATCGCCGCGTTTGAGAAATCTGGCGCACTGCAAATCGTCACCAATTCCGCTGGTTGCGGCGCGATGATGAAGGACTACGGACACCTGTTCAGCGGCGACGCTGAATGGAGCCAGCGAGCGATGGAACTGTCGTCCAGGGTACGTGATGTCACCGAGTTGCTCGCCACCGCTGGCCCGCGCTCGGGGGGCGTGATTCCATTCGCGGTTGCGTACGACGCACCGTGCCATCTTCAGCACGCCCAGCGAATCACTGAGGCGCCGATCACCGTACTGAGGGCGATTCCGGGAGTCGAACTTGTCCCATTGGACGAATCGGATCAGTGTTGCGGGAGTGCTGGGATTTACAACCTGCTCGAGCCGACGACTTCGGATGCGGTACTCGGACGGAAACTCGAAAGAATCGACGCTTCGGGCGCGGCGCTTGTCGCCACCGGGAATCCCGGTTGTCTCATGCAGATCGGTGGTGGACTGCTACGGGCAGACATGCGAGCGCGCGCGGTGCATCCTGTAGATTTACTGGATGCATCATACGCTGCTGATTGACCGCTCCAACCGCGCACGATTGGAATTATCTGGCGCCAATGCCGTCGCCACACTGAACGGACTGATTACAAACGATGTTGCGGCGCTCAAATCGGGACATGGGCAGTACGCGGCCGCACTGACGGCAAAGGGAAAGATCGTTGCAGACGTTATTGTGCTGATGTTTGCCGATCGGCTGCAATTGCATGCGTCGCCCGCTGCGGCGCCGGGCCTTCGCGCCATGCTGACAAAATTCGTGAACCCGCGTTTCGCGACGCTGAACGACGTGACAGATTCGACGGCTGATATCACCGTAGTAGGTCAGAAGGCTGCCGGCACCCTCGCAAAGGCAGCAGGTGAGTCGATCACCGCCGAAGTGCTGGATGCGTTGCCGCATTTTTCACACGTTCAAGCAACTATTGGCTCGCGACCTGTCACGATCATGCGACTTCCGTCGATCGGCAGCAGCGACGCAAGCCTGTACTCAGTAATCCTGTCGCAGGTCGATCTCGAGACGGTTCGCGAATCGCTCCGGTCGGCGGGCGCAGAGGTTGGAACTGATGCGGTGCTGGACCGTCTGCGAGTCGAAAGCGGGTTTCCAGAGTGGGGAGCCGACATGGATGAAAGCACCCTGCCGCAGGAAGCGAATCTGGACGAAATGCATGCGGTGTCGTACACCAAGGGATGTTACATCGGCCAGGAGACAGTCGCGCGTATTCATTTTCGCGGCCATGTGAATCGGAGCCTGCGTCGCCTCACCTTTGCCGATGCAGTGCAACCTCCGCGCGGAGCCGTCCTACAGGACAGTGAGCACCGCGCGATCGGTGAGGTGCGTAGCACTGCGTGCAGCGAACACGAAGGTGCAATCGGGATAGGGATGGTGCGCCGCGAGATCGATGATGGGAGTACCGTCGACGTTCGATGGGACGGCGGGAATACAAGCGCGGTTGTGATTGGAAAAGCAAAAGGCGCGATCGAATGATCGCGCCTTTTGCTTTTTAATGCCTTGTAAGCGATGAAGCTTACGGCTTCTTCTTCATCATTGCGCTCTTTGCGGAATCCGCGAGCTTCTTGCTCGAGTCCATCATCGACTTTGCGGTGTCGACCATAGCCTTGGAGCTATCCATCATCTTCATTGCTGTGTCAGTTGCTGTTGCTGCTGCTGCTGGTGCTGCCATGGTGGTATCCGTGGCTGCTGCGTCCTTCTTTGCACATGCTGCAACTGCGAACAGGGCGACGGCGACAAGGGCCAGGCGCTTCATACGAGAATCTCCTTGGAGGTTCAAAGGGTGATCGCCCGGGTCCGTGCACGCAGTCGCGATGCGCGGAT
>JBDTAZ010000144.1:0-4861 GCA_039924325.1 Gemmatimonadaceae bacterium | reverse complement strand
CGAGCACTTCGCTTCTACGTGGAGGTGCTCGGCTTTGAGAAAGCCTGGCACGAAGCCGATGGCGCGGGGAAGGTGTGCCAAGTCAATCGTGACGGCTGCGAGATTATCCTGTGCGAGGATGTCAGCCGGAAAGACAAGGGACGCCTGTTTGTTGAACTCACCGGCGATGGTATCGCGGAGCTTCGTCGGGAGATCGTCGAGCGCGCGATTCCCAGCAAGGAATCGTGGTGGGGCAATGACGTGATCCAGCTTGACGACCCTGATGGCAATGAATTGCTGTTTCCGCTGTCGAGTTAGTTGAGCGTCAATCTGAATGCACTGCGGTACGCTAACAACGGTATCTGACACCAAAATCCCCGCCGCTGCGGCGCAACTAAGGAACCCGCCTGGCCCGCTGCCCCCACTGTCCGGGGTTGAGAACCATCGCCGCCACGCGCCCATCGCTTGGTTCGAACAGCACGCGATCCTTGCGAGGTCCGTCAATCAAAAACTCTCTTGCGGCCACCGGTATTAGAGTGTCGCCGCGTGCCGCGAAGAACATCCCACCGCTTCCAACGATCGTCGTATGCAACTGTTCTCCTTCGCGCGTCACCGTGATCCGCGCGCCGGACGGGAACTCGTACGTGCCAACCACCGCATCGAGGTCGGATGCCGAAACGCGGATCGCAGTGGTGGAGCGCACCGGATCTTGCGGTGGCACACTCGCCAGGACCGCATCCCAAGCCGTCTCCGATGCGATGGTGCTCAAATCCAACGCCGACAGTGACGGGTTGTCCACCTCCGCGGTCGTTACGGCAAACAATGCATCACCATCAGCGGTGGTGCTGAACGGTTGTATCGCGCGGGACATCGACATATGCACCTGGATCGCAAGGCGTTGCAGTTCCCGCACCTCCAGCTTCTGATTAGTCACCACGAGCGTGATGGTTGTGTTGCTCGTGAGGCCGGCCGGTGCCGATTCGCCGCCAGTCGAATTCGCGCTGCTCGATGCACCCATCTCCGAAAGCCTACGCGTGAGCGCCGTTTCGATGGTACCACAGTCTTCTGCGCTCGGCGCGTACGAACATCGCACCACGCGGCCACGCCGATCGACTACCGCGCCACTCGCGTTGACCACCGTGAACACAGCGATCTTCGTAGGCCCGATTTGCCGGAACGCCCCGCCCTCGCCGGAATGTGGCCAGTTTCGTCTCCCTGCTGCGGAGTCGGAGAAGAAATAGCCCTGCATTGCCGACCGTCCCGCGCCGCGCGGTCCCAACGGAAAGCGTCCTTCCACCGCCGCATTCAACGCCGCCACCCCCAGCGCCTCGTCAGGGGTTACTGTCGAAAGACGGCGACCGGCGATGTCGTAGATGATCGCCCCGGCGAACCACGCCGCCGTCGCCCACTGGCCGTCCCGCACGCGTTGCGGTTTCAGCGCAGCAGCAGCACCGGTTGCGGCAGCAAGTCCATATGCGGACCCTCCCGAGAAAACCACTCCGTCCAGCCGGCGCTCGCGAATGCCCAGTCGCAACGCATCGGTAAAGATCGTGCCCGGCGCACCGCCGCGCACGTCAACGACAGCCACCACTTTTTTTGGGAAATAGAACACGGTCGTCCCCGTGGGCCCCTCATCGTACTCTGCGACCCCGATGCGCATACCGGGAAAGTCGAAGGTGAGTGAGGGGCCCACCGGATTGACCCGCGGAACCAACGCCGGGCTCTGTGTAGCGCTTTGCGCGGCGATCGCCACGGGAAGCAACATCGAAAGTACAGTCATGAGTCGCATGACGCGTTGGTTGTTGCGTGTAGTCGTCGTCGCATTCATTGGAGAATAGTGTCTTGCGCCGTGCGCACGGGGCAAGACCTGCACTTAGCGGTCGATCGAATACAGATCGCCGAGTGCAGCTTGGAGTTGTTCCCGCAGATTCGTCAAATTGGGCTCACGGATTTGCCTTGTTCACCGCGGCTTCCATGTGAGCCACCCAGTTGGGAACGACGCGAAGATACGGAGCGCTTACCTGTTCCGGTCCTTGCAGGTAGATGATCCCGCCATCGTGGGACAGACGGTTCGACCAACCTGGAGTATCGGAGAAGCGCGGGTCCCTGGCCCAGAGCGTTGGAGCGCCCAAAGGCTCTCCGGTAACAGGATTCAGTCGTGCGAGATACCAGGAAACCCCGGAGCGGTACAGCACTTCCGTAGACGAGAGCCACAGAGGCTCCACTCCATCCGCGGCGATCTGCCAACGTTGCCCCGCCAGTGGATATGATGTGGTAACGACACGCTGCTCGTTTATGTTTTCGTACAGAATGTGTTTCCCGTCGGGGGACAGCGACACGAAGTAGGCGCCGACGGTAGACGCCACCGTGTCCAATCGCGCTCGGCGGGTCATCGGATTGAACTGCAGTGTCGCGGAGCCGTTCAAAGACGTGGCTAATGCCTGGTTGTCGGCTGGGAAATCGCTCGGATCCGGCCTAAGGGCGCCTGTGGTGGTATATACGGTATCCGGAACGACGCCGGTGCCAGGCGATCCGGACAGTACGGACCAACGCGTGGAATCCCGCAGGCCCACGACCAGTCGGTCGCCGGTTGGGCTCCAGAGCGCGTGGCGAATCAGCTCCGCGCGCAACCAGACGAAATTCTGCCGGTTTTGTAGGTCATAGATCCGGAGCTCCTGTCCGTCGGTGACGTGAACCACGGCCGCCAGCCAGCGGCGGTCGCGGCTCAGGTCGAATCGCTGAAACGCCGCTGGATCCACCGGAAGAGGAACCGGAGTCCCACCACTATTCAGCCGCACCAGCCGACCAACCGTCGCATCGGCACCAGGGGCGTACGCCAATGTCCCGTCGGCCGAGATGTCGAATTGCCCTTCGCCTATCTCCTCGCGTCGGACGCCGTTCAACAGCGTCACCGACTTGCTGGCGAGATACCGTTTTGCGTCGTACCGCGCTGCGCGAAGATCGCCGTCGGGCGAGAGATAGACCAGATAGCGCCCGTCCACTACATGGAAGGCCGATCCGGTAAGTGGGCCCCCTGGCGATCCATCGGAGCGCGCCGCGCGGATGGTCCAGCGCTTGCCGGATTCGGGCTCCATCACGGAGACGGTTCCATCAACCGGGCAGATCAGCTGCTTGTCCTCCGGGATCGGACGCCCGAAAGTGCACCTGCCGAGTGCTTTCATGCTACGCTGCAGGCCGGCCTCCGGATCGATCCAGCTCAGACGGTCCCCATCCTCATCGATCGCGAGAACCATGGAGCGCGAAATCCATTCAAGAGACATCGGGCTCTGGCCGTCGAGCAATCGGCGCGGCTGCCCGCCCTGCACCGGCACTACCATCACCCTGCCACCGTCCAGGAACGCGATGCGGGAGCCGTCGGGGGAGACCCGTGGCGCGGTGGCGCCCGCGGTGCCAGCGATCCCGTGCGCGGTAGCGTCGCGGAGACTGCGGTACCAGAGTTGCGTGGAATCGCCCTGTCTGGCAACGTACACCGCGAAGTCGCCTGTCGGCGAAATAGAGATGTTGCGCAGCGCGGTACCGTAGGCCGTCTTCGCCGTCGTTGCTGCGAACGTCATGGCCGCGGTATCGGGGAGCGCCGCGTCGAATACCTGTGGTCCGTTCGGCTCGCCGTGGCGAGTAAGCATCCACGCAGTGAGACCGATCAGCGCTAGTGAGAGCGCGGCCAGTAGAGCGCTGATCCGTCGCCATGGATGAGATTGTATCGCAGCGGGGCGATTGTATCTGGAAGTGATAGTTGCGTGTCCGTCGCCGGCGAGCGCCGCGGAAAACTCCGATGCCGATGCGAAACGATCGGCGGGAAGTTTTTCGAGCGCAGTCATCACCGCGGCATCGACGTGCGGCGGGACGCTCTTGCGCTGCAGGGTCAGCGATCTTGGCTCGGTCGTGATCACCTGTGCGACTATCGCCTGCGCAGTTGAACCGCTGAACGGTGGATCACCACTCAACATCTCATATGTAACGGCGCCGAGAGAATAGATGTCGGAACGTGGTCCGATGTCACGCTCACCCATCGCCTGCTCCGGCGACATGTACTGTGGTGTACCGAGTGACAGACCAGTCTGCGTCATGCGCGTGCCACCGGCCTGTTCTACCGCGAGCGCGATCCCGAAATCAGCAACGAGGCAGTGTCCACCTTGAAGTAGAATATTCTCCGGCTTGATGTCGCGGTGCACGATACCGCGGCCGTGCGCGTAGTGCAGTGCGTCGGCCGCCTCGCCCGCAATACGAACTGCATCCGCAATTGGAAGCTGCTTGTCACGAGTCAGGCGGTCGCGTAAGGTCTCGCCTTCCACGTATGGCATCACGTAGTACAGCAATCCGTCGGCGTTGCCGGAATCGAACAACGGCAGGATATGCGGGTGCTGGAGATTGGCGGTGAGCTCAATCTCTTTTAAGAATCGCTCAGGTCCGAGTATGGCCGAAAGCTCAGCGTGCAGAACCTTTATCGCAACGTTGCGATGATGCTTGAGATCTTCTGCGAGGTAAACGGTCGCCATGCCGCCGGCACCGAGCTCGCGCTCAATCCGGTAGCGGCCGGCGAGCGCCTCGGCGAGGCGTTCAGGAACTTCGTTCACGGTCTCACCGACTTGGTGAGTCCCGCCAGCCAGTTCCGCGCCAGTATGAGTTCGAACGAACCGGGCATCTCGGCCGCCACCAGAACCCGCCCGTCGGGCGCGACGTCGAACAACCCCGTGGATTGGCCACCGCCGGTAGCGAGTGTTACATCACCTCCGATCTCGCGCACACTTTCCACCGCAAGCGTCGGACGCGCGCGAATGGTCGCCACCATGAGCTTTCCATGCTGATCCCAGAAGTACAGCTGGCGTCCATCGCGCGACCATCGGCCCGAGCTTCCACCACC
>JBDTAZ010000143.1:0-2612 GCA_039924325.1 Gemmatimonadaceae bacterium | reverse complement strand
GATCAGCTGACGGGAAGTGGATCTACTATGACTCCAATGTCAGCGGCACCGCAGAACTGTACCGCCAGCGCCTCCCCACGGGCGCGCCTGAACAACTCACCTTCGATTCCACGGACGACTTCTCGCCGACGCCGTCGCCCGACGGACGCGAGCTCGCATTCCACTCGTGGCGCGCCGGGTCGCGCGATATCTACGTGCTTCCGCTGGACGGTGGCGCTGTGCAGCGTGTGACATCGTCACCGCTGCAGGAATCGAAGCCGTCGTGGTCACCCGACGGTAATGCACTCGCGTATTCGATTTTCGGCCCAGCCGGTAGCGTGTGGGTCGTACGCCGAAAGAACGGAGTGTGGGGAAAGCCGGTGCAGCGCACGCGCGAGGGCGGCTATTCAGCATGGTCACCCGACGGGCGCTCTATCGCGTACACTACAAGTACGTTCTCGGGCGGAGCTCTCAAGATCATCGACCCTTATTCCGGCGCGCCACGAACTGCGTACGATCCGGCGAAGAATCACGGCATGCTCGCCGGACAGCCGTTCTGGAGCAGCGACGGTCGCTCGCTTTACTTCAAGAGCCATGACGCAACCGGCAACGCGCAGTTCTGGTCAGTCCCGATCGCCGGCGGAACGCCGACGTTGCTCATGAGCCTGAACGATCCCACGCAGGGATCGTTTCGTCCGGAGTGGGCGCTGAAAGCGGGGCGGATGTACTACACGGTCGAGGATCGGGAGAGCGACGTCTGGGTTATGCGGCTCACACCTCGCTAACAGCTGGCAGGCAATCCAAACCACTGCGTCATCGCGTCACCAAGTCCATTCCGCGTCGCGTCTCCCACCCACGCGACATATCCGTCAGGGCGAATCAATACGGCGCTCGGCGCGGTAATCGTACCGAGCACAGGTAGCTCCCACGCGCCCGCGTATTCCGCGTCAACCAGCTGCACGCAATCGGCCCACTGTGCAATCTCAATGCTCCCCGCGTCGCCAAGATTGAGTAACACGGGGCGAGCGTCGTGAAGCAGAATGTAGACTCGCGTCTGACCGTTCGCCGTGACGATATCCAGGTCGGGCATGCGGCGTCCAAGCAGCGGATGTCCGTCGCCCATGTCGTAGCGAACGTCGAGCTGCGACAACATTCCGGCAAATCGTTTGCGCGGTTCATCCATTGTGAGCAATTCCGCCATCGCTTCGCGCAGTGCACGCGTACGTTCGTCGTCTCGCCTGAGTGCAACCGCGGCCATTGTGTTGCGCAGAACTTTCGCGGCGACCGGATGACGTTCGGTATGATAGGTATCCAGCAGCGAATCCGATGATATGCGCTTGACGACCTGCGCCAGTTTCCATCCCAGGTTCATCGCATCCTGCACGCCTATCTGAAGTCCCTGACCGCCATCGGGTGGATGCACGTGCGCGGCGTCGCCTGCCAGGAGTACGCGCCTGTCACGATACGTCGCGGCCTGGCGAGTGACGTCGGTGAAGCGCGAGATCCAGATGGGGCTATGAACTCCGTAATCCGTTCCGCATGCAGCGATGAGCGCTTCACTCAGATCCTGAAGCGTCGGTTCCGTCGCGTCGCCGACCTGCGCTTCGGTTACCATAACGCGTATGGGAGCGTGATCCGCATACACGACTACACCATTCTCGATCTTGTAGTCGGCGCGGCCGAACGCGTGCATACCAAGCGCTGTGCGGTAGACGCCGAGTTTTGGCTCGTCGGCCATCTCGACCTCGGCGATCAGATTGCTCGTCGTTGCATCGAAGCCTGGGAAATCGATGCCGGCCGCCTTGCGAATAAGGCTGCGACCGCCGTCACATCCGATCAGATACTCCCCGCGCGCTGATTCGCCGCTGGAAAGCTGGACCTCGACACCATCATCGCCCTGCATGAACCCGATTATTTCAGCGCCGTAGCGGATCGGCACATTGAGCTCAGTGACCCAATCGGCCATGATGCGCTCGATCTGGTTCTGCCAAAGGCCAAGTCCGTATGGATGCCGAGTCGGAAAGTCGCTGAGGTCGAGGGAAACCCCGCCAAATCCCGTCACCTGCGCGATCTGGCCAGCCGAGAGGAACCGATCGGCGATTCCGCGTTGATCGAACAGTTCGATCGTGCGTGAGTGAAGACCGCCGGCCCTCGATCCGACGAGCTCCCGACTGTCGCGGCGCTCGAAGATCGCGACATCGATCCCCGCCAACGCCAGTTCGGCAGCCAGCATCAATCCTGTCGGACCGCCTCCGGCGATCAGTACCGCATGATCCGTCATCGCATTTCCCTCGTTCTAAATGAACGCGAATTATGAACCCGCCCGGGGGGCTTGCCGCAAGCCCGGGGGTGCGTGATAATGTGTAATAGGCGCCCACGACAGCAAATGGAGATCCCCCACATGGCAGAACCAGCAAAGAACACGATCTGTCTCTGGTACGATCGCGACGCAGAGGAGGCCGCGCGGTTTTATGCGGAGACCTTTCCCAATACGACTGTCGACGCCGTACACCGCGCACCGGGAGATTATCCGTCGGGGAAAAAGGGCGATGTGCTGACCGTCGAGTTTACGGTCATGGGTATTCCGTGTCTTGGGCTCAACGGCGGACCTATGTTCAAGCACGACGAAGCGT
>JBDTAZ010000142.1:0-2899 GCA_039924325.1 Gemmatimonadaceae bacterium | reverse complement strand
TCAGCCGCGAAGCATACAAGACTCGCGACATCACCGGCGGTCTGCCGCGTGTCGCGGAGTTGTTTGAAGCACGCAGGCCGAAGGATCCTGCCACGATCTCCGAGATCGATGGTGTGGTTCGTTTCGGCGACATCAAGCGCGGCAAGCGCGAGATCTTCGTCCAGCCGATGCGCATGGATAACGGCACGCTGGTAACGGATGATGCAGTGGAAGCGCAGGTTTACGAGGTCGCGGCTGGAAAGCATCTCCGCGTTCACGAAGGCGATCGGGTACGTGCTGGTGATCGTCTGTCGGAAGGCCCCGTCAATCCGCACGACATTCTGCGAATCAAGGGTCCGCGCGCCGTGCAGGAATATCTGCTGAACGAAGTGCAGGAAGTGTATCGCCTGCAGGGCGTGAAGATCAGCGACAAACACATCGGCGTGATCGTGCGCCAGATGCTTCAGAAGGAGCGCATTCTCGATTCCGGCGATACCGAGTATCTGGAAGCCGAGCATGTTGACCGGGCGCTGTTCCGTGAGATGAACGCACGCGTGGAGAAGAAGGGTAAGAGGCCGGCCACGTCGGAGCCTCTGCTTCTCGGAATCACTAAGGCGTCACTTACTACGCAGTCGTTCATCTCCGCGGCATCATTCCAGGAGACGACCCGAGTGTTGACGGATGCAGCAATCCGCGGCGCCAAGGACGACCTCATGGGACTCAAGGAGAACATCATTATCGGTCACCTTATTCCGGCCGGTACGGGTGTGTATCGTTATCAGGAAGTGGACATCGAAGGCGTCTCGGTTCCAGCTCCAATTGTTGAGGAGCCACCGGAGCCGACGATGGAGGAGATTCTCGCCGCAGGTGACGAGGACGAGGATTTCCGTCCGGGCAAGGCTGGGGCACTCGCAGCCGCACTCGGAGCGCTCAAGCTTCCAGAGTGATGTAGCAGTTATAAGGAATGATGGAAAAACGGCGTACCCACTTCGGGCACGCCGTTTTTCTGTTCACTCCAGAACTTCCGGCCGCCCAAACAGCAGCTGAGCCAATGGTTCCGCTTCGGGCGACGCAAGTACGTATACATGATCGCCCGGTGTAAGAACTGTATCCCCGTCAGCGACGAGTAGCGACGATCCTCGCACAATCATTGTTACCGCGGCGCCATCCGGGAAGGGGATTTCGGAGAGTGCAATACCGGAGACGGGAAGTGCGCGATCAATGAAATACGAGCGCAGCGAACTCCGCATTGGTTCGTTCGATTCGACCAGGATGGTTGCCGCTGCGGGCGGCGGTGTGACACCAATAACGCCAAACTTTCGTGCGAGCCATGCGACGATTGTCCCAGGCATCAATGTGTTGACCACGATGATGAAAAAGACGACGTCAAAAATGTGTCGACCGCCAGTAACGCCCGCCATAACGGGGATTGTTGCGAGAACGATCGGAACAGCTCCGCGGAGGCCAACGATGCTTATAAAAAGCGTTTCACGGACGGAATATCGGAATGGCGCGAGACAAAGGGCAACTGCGATCGGACGCGCTATCAAAGTCAACACGATTGCGACTCCGAGGCCCGGAAGTGCGGCGCCGACGAGTCTCGTGGGGATCGCAAGTAGCCCAAGTATCAGGAACATTCCGATCTGCGCGAGCCATCCAAATGCGTCGTGCACGCGTAGGATGGCCGGCCGATGTGGCAGTTGATGAGTGCCAGCAAGCACAACGCCGGCGATATAGACGGCCATGAATCCGCTGCCGTGGATCAACGTCGTGACGCCGAACACCGCGAGTGCGATGGCCAGGGTGAGCACGGGATATAATCCGGCGGACTCGAGACGAACGCGTAGCAGCAACTTACCCGCGAGCGTACCGGCGAGCCAACCGACTGCGCCACCGGTGGCTATTTGAAGTGTTGCGAAGACGGGTAGCAGCCACGCGCTCTGACCGTTGTTGATATCTCTGTTCAGCACAAACGCGGTGAGCGAGATCGTCAGCAGAATCGCCACCGGATCATTCAGCCCGGACTCGGCCTCCAGCGTCCGTCCTACTCGTTGCTTGAGTGTGATGCCGCTTCCTCGCAGCGTCGCGAAGACCGCAGCTGCATCAGTTGAAGAGACAACGGCACCAATGAGGAGGCCAATAGGCCACGCGACGCCGGCACCGAAATGCGCAAACGCGCCGACAATCGCAGCAGTGGCTACCACGCCGAGTGTCGCGAGGGCGAGCGACGGAGCAGCGACGGGACGCAGCGCGGCAACCGGCGTGTTTAGGCCACCGTCGAAGAGAATCAGCACCAGCGCGACAACGCCCGCGCGGAATGCGAACGAGTAGCTATCGAGATTGATATGTCCGAGGCCCTCGGAACCGGCGAGCATGCCGACGGCGATGAAGCCGAGTGCGATGGGAATGCCGATGCGCGAGGTGAACCGGGTGAGAATCACCGAGCCGCCGAGCAGAACGCCTACGGTGGCGAGAATGGCTGCTATCGCAATCGGCGCGTTCATCAGTTCTGGCGCGAAACCGATTGGCGCTGCGCGGCGCCGGCTACCGCAGTAACGATAGCCGGCGCGTCACATGTACCTGCCGAGACTGGGTGAATCTCAGTCGTTCTTCGGCCGCTCCGGCCCCTGGCGGAGAGTTAGAAAGATCCCCGCACCGATGACGACGAGCGCCGGGTAGAAGGCGAACGTACGGTGCTCCGTCGGAAGAATCAACGTGAAGAGCATTATTGCAAGGCCAAGAATTAGTGTTGCAAGACCTGGCTCGCGTCGGTAGAAGGGCTGCGCTACAGTTGGGAGGGCTTGCGCGCGAGCTGTCGTCGGGGAATCTGTCTGCTGAGTCATTTTGGAATTGAAGGGAAGGGGCGAGCCCCCCTCCATCAATTCGGATGGTCAGGTGAGGCGCGCTCTTGAGGCAGAAA
>JBDTAZ010000141.1:0-27200 GCA_039924325.1 Gemmatimonadaceae bacterium | reverse complement strand
AACATGGAAGTCGATGGTCGCTTCCCGCGTCCGCCGGAACCAGTCGCCGAGAATCTCGGCGAGCTTGAAGCACTTGTGAAGAAGAGCGGCGCCGCAGTTGGTTTCGCGGTGGATCCGGATGTAGATCGGCTAGCGCTCGTTTCGGACGAAGGGAAGGCGATTGGCGAGGATTACACCCTGGCGCTCGCGGCGAGCGTCGTTCTGGCGCATCGAGAGGGTTCAGTGGTAACGAATCTTTCGACGAGTCGCATCGTGGACGATGTCGCGGAGCGTGCTGGCCGGACGGTTGTACGCGCGCCAGTTGGTGAGGTGAACGTGGCAACGCGCATGCGCAGCGAGGGCGCGGCCATCGGAGGCGAAGGAAATGGCGGCGTGATTCTCACCGAAATGCATCTCGGGCGTGATGCACCGGTTGGCGTTGCGCTGATACTGCAGTTGCTGCATCAGGAAAATCGTTCACTGTCGGCAATTGTGGACAGCTATCCGCGCTACGCGATCGTCAAGGACAAACTTCCCCGGCCTGACGCGCCACTGGATACCGTATACGCGAGTCTGCGCGCCGCGTTTCCCGACGCTCACGTCGATACTCAGGATGGAATGCGGCTGTCGTGGAGTGATCGCTGGGTTCACGTAAGGCCGTCGGGAACGGAGCCGATTGTGCGTGTAATTGCAGAGGCACCAACAGTTGATCGGGCGAGAGCGTTAATCACCGCGGGGCGCGAAGCTGTCGAGAGACTGACAGCCAAGTAGATCCGTACGGAAACGGATTTTTTTGGTAGCGTTTCCGTTCCTGCGGCGTATAATTAGTTAGGCGCATGGCGTGGCGGCCACACGCCATGCACGCTATCAGGGCAGTTAACGCAGTTGCATATACCGAGGAGGTAAGCATGCGTAAGACAGCGATGGTCGCCTGTCTGTCCATGCTGGCTACAGCGCTCGCGGCGCAAACCAGCACGACTGACAAATTCGCGAATCAATCTGATAGAGGCCTCAAGGTAGAGGTGTTGCCGCCGTCATACGCGACGCATGAACCACTCCGTTACCGTTTGAGCGAGCCAGCGTACGTAGCGGCATTCATGGTGTATCCCGGTTCGGGAGTACGGCTCCTGTATCCGCAGGTGGATACACAGGAACGGCTTCAGCGTGAGGGATACAACGTTGGATGGCTTCCAATGACATTCGACAACGACGCTTATCGCGCCGTACTCGGTCCTGCTTCAGCGGGGCCTGCCTATCTTTATGTAATTGCGTCGCGGCACCCACTCGACGTCGGACGCTACGTAAACCGTCCGGCGCGGCTTGCTTCCACTGTGGGTTGGAACGACAGCCGTTCGTTTTACCCGGAGGTTGCGTTCGATGGTATCGTGAACAACGCGGTGTCATTGGGCGATGATCAGTCCTGGGATGCCGACGTGTATACGATCTGGCCGCAGGACGCTGCCGACAGAAGGCAGAATAGCCCAGGTCTTTCCGCGTCGCGGACAGGCGGCTACAGATTGATGGCGTGCAATGACGGCAGAGTCATTGCCGTGCCTGTGAACTATCCATTCATGGCGTGCGCAGGAGACATTCGTGTCCGTGCGAGAGCAGAGTTGTCTACTCCGGTTGTGCAGCAGGCTGCAGCGGCGACATCGGCTCGGACAGCAGCGCCGTCGGCGGTCGCCCTCGCGAACTCCGGTGCCGCGGCGAGCATGGGAATCGGTGCAGCGGCGCCGACCGTCCTTCCCACAATTATTGGCAAACGCGCGGCCGAGGTGGATCGCGGTGGATTGTCGGCCCAGGGCGGAGCGCCCGGCCCCGTGATGTACACGACGGCCAACGGCGATCAGTCGACTCCCGGCTCCTCCGTGAAGGTGGCGCCTGGCGTCCAGATTGAAAGGATGGATGCAGGGTATGCTCGCAGGAGAACTGCGGATCGTACCGATTTCGACGGTCGCGCGAGCGGGCGGAGGCATGCGGTGGAGCAGGATGGCCAGGTTGTGGGCCGGTCCCCTCAGCTTTCTCCGAACCCGAAGCTTTCCCCAAATCCGAATGTATCACCGGCACCCCGCGCCGCGGCCCCAGTCAGAAATGAGGGTGAACAGCGGTCAGCGAGGGAATCCATGCGCGTACCGCCGCCTCCACCGCAGCAGCCCGCGCAGCCTCGTGAGCCGCCTCCAACGGCCAAGCCGTAGGTTGGCTTCAAGTCATTAGATCACTGATCCGCATCACGCGGGCGGAAAGCCGGTCTCGTACCAGTTTTCCGCCCGCTTGCGTTTTTGGCGTAGCCCGGCTTGCTCCCTGCTTCTAAATTGGGGACCATGAGGCCAGGTACTCGTTCGGTCAGGAACTTCCCAAACCACAGACCTATTGCATGTGTGGAATAGTCGGATACATCGGTGACAAAGGCGCGACCCCGCTTCTCCTTGAGGGGCTCAAACGTCTAGAATACAGAGGTTACGACTCGGCCGGGGTCGCGGTGATGAACGGCAACGGAGTCGAGACCCGCAAGGCCGCTGGCAAGATCTCCAAGCTGGAAGCCGTTTTGAGCGCGACGCCGGTCTCGGGAAACGTCGGCATTGCTCACACCAGGTGGGCCACACATGGTGCACCGACGGAATGCAACGCACATCCGCACGTGTCGATGGACGGAACGGTTGCGGTGGTGCATAACGGAATCATCGAAAACTTCTCGCCGCTTCGCAGCAAGTTGCAGGCGATCGGATACAAGTTCGTTTCCGAGACGGACACTGAAGTACTCGCGCACCTGATACAGGAAGCGTACGAGGATTCGCTCGAACAGGCGGTGATGGACGCTCTGTCGCAGGTCGAGGGAACATACGGAATAGCGGTGGTATCGAGTCGCGATCCCAACAAGCTCGTTGCAGCTCGCAAGGGAAGCCCGCTGCTGATTGGTCTTGGTGAAGGCGAATATTACGTTGCCAGTGATGTATCGGCGATTCTGGCGCATACTCGCCAGGTTGTCTATCTGGACGATGGCGACATCGCAGTGCTTGACCGCAACGGCTATCGCATCCTCGACAACGACGCCCGCGAAATGTTGCGCAGCGTGAGCAAGGTTGATTGGGATCTTGGGCAGATTGAGCGCGGCGGTTATGCGCACTTCATGCTCAAGGAGATTTTTGAGCAGCCACAGACGATCGAGAACACGATGCGTGGTCGCCTTCTCGACGATACCGGAACGGCGAAGCTTGGCGGGCTCAATCTTTCGGATGAGGAACTGCTTCGGTTCGACAACATTGTATTGACGGCGTGTGGCACGAGCTGGCATTCCGCGCTGATAGGCGGGATGATGCTGGAAGACCTTGCGCGGATCCCGACGAAGGTCGAGTACGCGTCGGAATTTCGCTACAGAAATCCGGTTGTAACTGAACGTACGTTGTGCATTGTCATCTCACAGTCCGGTGAAACGGCCGATACACTGGCGGCCATGCGGGAAGCGAAGCATCGCGGTGCACGAACGCTGGGAATTGTAAACGTCGTTGGTTCAACCATAGCGCGTGAGTCGGACGGTGGCTCATACATCCACGCCGGGCCGGAGATTGGAGTAGCGTCGACGAAGGCGTTTTCGAGCCAGGTGACAGCGCTGCTTCTGTTCACGCTCAAGCTCGCGAGGTTGCGTGCGTTGTCACCTGTACGTGGCCGCGAAATCGTCGAGGCACTGCACGCGCTGCCGGGCCAGGTGCAGAGCATACTCGATCGTGCCGACGAGATCGAAGCGCTTGCGGAAGAATTCAAGCGTGCATCAAACTTCCTGTATCTTGGCCGCGGTTACAACTTTCCGACTGCTCTCGAGGGCGCACTTAAGCTGAAGGAAATAAGCTACATCCACGCGGAGGGTTATCCCGCGGCAGAGATGAAGCACGGACCGATCGCACTCATCGACGAGATGATGCCAGTTGTGTTCATCGCACCACACGACTCGGTCTTCGAGAAAGTCGTATCAAACGTGCAGGAAGTGAAGGCTCGCAAGGGGAAGGTGATCGCCATCACGAGCCGACCTGAGCCGGCTCTTGCCGGATTGATCGACTACGAATTCAGAATTCCGGAATCGCTCGATCTCGTCACACCGATCCTGGCATCGGTGCCGCTTCAGCTGCTCGCGTACTACATCGCGGTAAAGCGTGGGTCCAACGTCGACCAGCCTCGAAACCTGGCGAAGTCCGTAACGGTCGAGTAGGTAGTCGAGTAGTCAGCCGAAATGTTGACTTGATAAATCAGGCAATCGGATTCGCTGTCTTTCCGGTTGCCTGATTTACCGCATTACGGCGTACCAGACTACGTAGATCCACGACAGGAAGCCGTGGATAATCGCCCAGATGATGGAGTGATGCACGCTCCACGAAATTGCGATCGCGAGAGCTGATCCAAAACTGATTCCGGCCTTGGCGGCCTCGTAGCGTCTGTGCACGTATCGTTGCCCCTGTGGCTCGTAGTCGTGGATATCGCCCGAGTAACTCATCGCTCTGTCGAGTAGCTCGAGGGGCGGTTTGATTCAGCGAGAAGGCGCGCGCTGAAGCGCTGGCCTTCTGCCATCCGCTCAACCTCGACCGCGATAGCGTCGACAGATTGCTGAAGTTGGACCAACCGTTCGTCGAAATTGTCCGACTTGAGCACTGTGGGCTGTTTCGGCGAATTCAAATTGCGGCGTGTACGCGTCCAAATGATCGTGACTGCCCACAAACTGGACAGGCAGACGGCCATGACTCCCGCAAAGCTGATTACGTCGCGATCCATTATTGATCTCCGTTGTCGGCGCTACTGGCCGCGTATCACCGCTGGTTAAGCGATGATACGCGGCCGCGCTCGGAAGTCAACGTTGGCCAGATCCGTCGTCGCCTTCCTCTTCCTCGTCCGATGGTGAGTGAGACACCATCGTTCCGGTGTGGGTTGCAATGATTCGCATGTCTTCAGCTGACAGACCCGCCGAGCAGGCTGGCAAAGGAAGTGCTGTTGCGGTCGAACGAATGTTTGCGATGTTGTTGCGCTTGAGCACCGCATTCAGGGTTGCAAGATCCTTCTCGTTCACCGCCTTCCAGTCAGCCACCACGGTCTTCAACTGGCCGCAATTCTGCGCGTAGCCACGCAGAGTCGAGCTGGTCGGCGCCATGTCTCCGTTGTCCAGTGAGGTGAGCTCGCTACCCATCGCACCGTTCATACGTTCGAACGTTGGCGGTGGAGCGGGTCCCCCGCGAAAGCCGCCGCGTCGACCGCCGTCTACCGCGCCTCCCACAGCGTCGAGCCTGGCGTCGAATGCCTTCGCCGCGGCAACTACCTCGGCAGGCTGGCTGGAGGCCGTGAGCGCGGCTACAGCGGGCCGCATGGCTGCCACCTGATTGTAGCCATCCCACGATTCCTTGGAGCCTGCGTAAATCTTCATCAGCAGGTTGTGCTGAGCCCGCAGGTCGGCGAGCGTCGCCGGCGAGCGCGGGTCATTCTTTACAATGGCCGTCTGGGTGTAACTCTTTCCGTCGACCGTCAGCTTGATCGTGTAAACGCCTGGCAGCGCGAGAGGACCTTCGGGCGAAGCCGGCGTCAGGCCCGGATTGGCGTTGATCTCATAACTGTGCGCCAATGCTGGAGGTGCATCATATCGCATATCCCAAACTGTCCGGTTTGTCCCCGCCTCGGTTGGCAGCGCGAACGGCGGCGCGAGCCAGAAGTTGGGTTCCGGCGGTTCAGCAGCCTCCTTGACCGCGGGCTCCGCAACACTGGACATGTGTCGCACGAGCGCGCCGGATGCGTCGAGAACATCAATACTGATCGGTGACGAAGGAACAGATGCGAGCGAATAGTAGATAATCACACCATCGGGTGGATTGAGTGCGTGCACTACTTCGGGTGGGAAGGGAGTGTCTGCACCTACGTTCCTCCGATAACGAATTGTTTCGTCCGGCTTGAACAGATGCGCCGGCTGGCTGGCGAGCGCCGGCGTAACCTGACGCAACACCGCATAATCGTCGAGGACCCAAATACCGCGTCCGTACGTGCCGATGACCAGATCGTTACCGTGAAAAGTGATGTCGCGGTAGGATGTGTTCGGAAGGTTCAGCATGAGCGACTGCCAGTTGTCGCCGTCGTCAAACGAGACGTACACGGAGCTCTCAGTTCCGGCGAACAGCAAGCCCTTGCGCTCGGGATCACTGCGTACGACGCGCGCAAAACTTCCACTCGGCTGATCTGTACGCAAACCATTGACGATCTTCGTCCACGTCTTTCCGTAATCGTGAGTACGATACAGATACGGTGTATAGTCGCCAATGGTGTGGAAATCGACGGCGACGTACGCGGTGGCCGCGTCCTGGTGTGAAGCGTCGACAGATGAAATGTCTCCGCGAACGGCATTTGGTAGGCCGGGTATCGACGCGTCCTGCCAGGTCGCGCCGTTGTCCTTCGTGACTTTAATGAGTCCGTTATTGGTGCCGACCCAGATAACTCCAGCTGAGACGCTCGACGCCGACATGGATTCGATCGCACTGCGGTTGGGCGGCGTCGCACGTGCTGTGTCTTTTGCGTCGGGCTTTGGCTTCGTGGCAGGTGGTGGACCTTCGCCTCTCGGGTAGGTGAGGTCGGGGCTGATTTTCTTCCAACTCACACCACCGTTTGTTGAAGCAGCGACAAACTGGAATGCAGCGAGAAGCTCGTGCTTGTTGGCCGGCGAGAACATGACTGGCTGAGAGCTTGTCGTACGAACTTCCTCGCCAGGATCGGCCGCTGGGCTCACGTTGATCCACTGCTCGCTCGGATACGTGATTTTCACAATTCCGGAGCCGCTCGCAAAGACGATTTTCGGATTGAGTGGATCGGGTACGATTGTGCCCCACTCCCAACCCGGCACCGGGCTCCAGTCGAGCGGTGTTATCTCGCCCAGGTTTCCGCGGCTGAGCGTCCGGATAGCGCCTGCGTCCTGTTGCGTAGCATAGACCCAGTACGGCGCTGAGTTGTCCGTCGACAAGTGATAGACCTGTTCGGTCGACTGGTTGTACCACGGGCTCCACGTCTTGCCACCATCAAGGGAGACAGTTGCGCCCTGATCCTCGCCGAAAAACAAACGTTGACCATTGGTCGGATCGACCCACATCTGCTGCGGATCGTCGCCGCCAGGTGCACCCTTGAATCCGGTAAACGTATTACCACCATCGGTCGATACGTAGCTGGACGTACTCACCGTGTATATGATGTCGGGGTTCTGGGAATTGACATACACGCCGCAGTTGTATCCGCCCTGACCATTCGCGATGCGATGATCCGAAGCATCCATCTGGCGCCACGTCGTACCACCGTCGTCAGAGCGATACAATCCGGAGTTCTGGATCAGGTACATCCGCTGCGCGTTCGTGTTCTGCGCGATCGCGACCGACGTGCGCCCGGAAAGCGGCGGAAGGCCACCACCGGACAGTTTGGTCCAAGTAAGTCCTTCGTCCGTGGACTTGTACAGCGCGGTGCCATCGGTTGGACGAGGAGTGCTCGCACTTGGGATACCGGGAGCAACGTAATGGCGAACCGTAGTCGCCAGAATCACATTCGGCCGGTCGTAGGCGCGAGCGAGCTTCTGGATTCCCGTTTCGTCGTCGACGTAAAGCGTTTTTGTCCAGGTCTTCCCGCCGTCGGTACTGCGGTAAACGCCGCGGACATCGGTCTTGGCGTGCACGTTACCCTGTGCGGCGATCATCACAATATCAGGATTCGTTGGATCAACAATTATTGATGGAATCTGCTTCGTGGCTTCGAGTCCGAGGTGTGCCCACGTTCTTCCCGCATCCGTGGATTTATAGACGCCGTTGCCTTCGTTGATGCCGCCGCCGGTGATCATGTCGCCCATGCCGACGTAGATGACGTTCGTATCGGACGGTGCGACTTCGATCGATCCCACCGATGACGCATCCTTGATGGAATCGAAGATCGGATACCAGGTGTGACCAGCGTTGGCTGTCTTCCACACGCCGCCGAGCGGCAGTCCCGCGTAGAAGACGCCGGGTTCGCCGATCGCTCCACTGACCGCTGAAACGCGGCCTGCGCGGAAGGGGCCGATATTCCGCCAGACAAGACCCGCGAAGAGACCAGGGTCGACAGGTGGTGGCGACGTTCGCGCCGGGTGTCCCGGGGGAACAGCGGCGATGGTTAGAATGGCGGTCAGGAGAACCGAGGCTCCCGATAGTGCCGCAGTGACGGCCCGGCTCTGCTTCATACGTTTGTGCCTCATGGTAGGAATACTCACTCTGTACGAACATTACGCTTCACGATCGCGATTTGTGAGTGGCGCCAGCCGCCACACGCGCTTCCCGGGTCAATCTTAATGATTTCTTGTGTTCGAGACGTCCGTTTAGGCGTTGACGTTGCCGCGGCGCAGCCGGACATACGCGAAAGCCGCGTTCGGCATGAACGCGGCTTTCGTGTATTGGTCAGGCGTGGTGCAAATTCTTCGTGCTACGCTGCTTTGACCTCTGAGGTGCAGTGCGGGCAGCGCGTGGCGGCCAGCGGAATATCCATCGTGCAATAGGGGCACGGTCGCGTTGTTGGAGCGGCCACGGGCTTCTTGTACACCTTATTCGCGGAACGAACCACGATGAATATCGCCGCCGCTACAATCAAGAACGTAATGACGTTATTCACGAACATGCCGTAATTAAGCGTTACCGCACCTGCGGCCTTGGCGTCCGCGAGTGATGCGTACGGTGGGGCGGATTTGATGCCGTCCTTCAGTAGCACGTAAAGATTCGCGAAGTCAACATGACCGAGCGCGAGGCCGATCGGTGGCATGATGACATCATCTACCAGCGACTTTACCACAACGCCGAAGGCCGCACCTATCACGACGGCAACCGCAAGGTCGAGTACGTTGCCACGCATGATGAAAGCTTTGAAGTCTTTCCACATAGATTGAACTCCGACGTTTCGGGGAAACCTGCTCGGACCGCCATCGCATAATTAGCGCCGCGAGCGGCGCTAATTATGCGAGACTACATCACGGTAATCGTCTTGGTCATGCCGTGCATGAAGTGAGGCTTGCCATCTTTCGCGTCAGCCACGAAGCAGATGAGCGCGTAATTACCCGGCGTGATGTCAGCCGAGAAATAGGTTGGGCCAACGGAGAACGGAGATACACCGCCGAGTACGGAGCCGGGCGGCGGTCCCACACCCTTGTCCACGTAGGCAAGCACATCCTTGAGGGTCTTTCCCGGAGCGAGTTTCACTACAGTCACTTCGTGCGGCTGGCTGGCAATGTTCTTCACTTCAAAGACGTGAGCACCCGCAGTCAGTGGCGTTGAGAGCTCAAACGCATAGTCGCTGAGAGTAATTGTCTCGTCGGGGACTGGCGCGGCCGCCGGTGGACCGGCTGGGGCAGCTGTGACAGTGACCGGCATTATCATGCCCTTTGCGAAATGCGGAACTCCGCCGGGAATGGGGACGAAGCAGAGCATGACGTAGTTGCCGGGCTGGAGGTCGATGGTCGCCGACGACGTCTTGCCCGGGTCGACGGCGTTTGGACCTCCGGTGAAAACTGCCCAGGCGGGTGGTGCCGATGGCAGCGAAAGCTGCTTTTCGAGGTCGGCGATCGTCTTCCCACTGTCGAGCCGGATCATCTCCACGTGATGGAGATTCGGCCCGTCGTTGATCATGTTGATCGTGGTCAGGCCGGCTGGGATCTGCTTTGGCCCGTCAAAGGCAAAATCCTTTGCGTGCACCGTAATCACGTTTGGTGCACGCGGAGCGGCAGTTACGGTGGCTGACGCTGCCTTGGATGTGGAATCAGCCTGGCCGGCGGAGGAGTCCTTTGCACCGGTGCAGGCGCTGAGGCCTAGAGTTACCGCTCCTGCCAGAAGCACTTGTTTGCGCATTTGAGTCCTTTGGTTTGTGATGCTAACGCGAAGATAAAGGCGCCAGGTAGGCTGTCAAGCGACGAGCCTCACTCGCGCCGCAAACGAGCGCCAGCGGTCAGGTTTTGGAGCTCAGCGATGGTAGAAGCGCCGGTTGCAGGTGCGGCTGGGCTCCCAGACTCCCCGGGCGCCGCTCTCCGACCTGCTGACGCCACATCGCGTAATAGAGTCCCTTCTGCTCGAGCAGATCAGCGTGACGACCCGATTCAACTATGCGTCCCTGCTCGAGCACGAATATGGTATCGGCGTGCATGATGGTTGAGAGTCTGTGCGCGATGAGGATTGTGATCGCCTCGCGTCGTGTCGCGACGTCGCGAATTGTTCGACTCACTTCCTCTTCAGTGATCGAGTCGAGAGCGGACGTCGCCTCATCGAATATGAGCAATGACGGCCGTCGCAGGAGTGCGCGTGCAATCGCGAGTCGTTGCCGTTCTCCGCCCGACACCTTTACGCCACCCTCGCCGATCATTGTGTCGAGTCCCTTATCAGCACGCTTCAGGAGACTGTCCGCCGCGGCCTCATGCAATACGCGCAAACAATCGGCGTCGGAGGCACCGGGGCTCACAAACCGAAGATTCTCGGCGATCGTACCTGAAAACAATTGCGCATCCTGCGCTACGAGCCCGATGCGCGTTCTTAGCGCGTCGAGCTCGACCTCGGTTCCGGAGACACCGTTATACAGAATCTCTCCGCTCATCGGGTGATACAGTCCGAGAAGAAGCTTGACGAGCGTGGACTTTCCGGCACCAGATGGGCCAACGAAGGCGATAGTCTGGCCGCGTTCCGTTACGAACGAAACATCGGTGAGTGCCGGCGACGAAGCTGATCGGTGTTGAAATGTCACGTGGTCAAACGCCAGCTTCGTGAGTGGCCCAATTTCCACGGGATGCTCAGGCCGCGGGTCCGGCGGAATGGCGAACACCGTCTCGAGATTCGCCATCGATGCCTCGGTTTCCCGGTAGGTGTTGATGACGTTTCCCAGTTCCTGCAGCGGACCGAAAATAAAGAACGAGTATATGAGCAGCGCAAAGAACTGTCCGACAGTAATCTGTTGGGCGAATATGAGATAAAGCATCAGGAAAAGGATCGAAGTGCGCAGCAAGTTCACGCATGTTCCCTGAATGAAACTCAGGCTTCGGAGGTAACGCACCTTCTTGAGTTCGAGCTTGAGGATCTTCTCGGTCGTTGAGTTGAGCCGAGTCACTTCCTGTTCCGTGAGTCCGAGACTCTTGACGAGTTCTATGTTGCGAAGCGACTCGGTTGTGGCGCCAGCAAGTGCGGTGGTCTCCGCGACAATGACCTGTTGAACGCGCTTGATCCGGCGACTGAGAACCGAGCTCAGTATCGCGAGCAGCGGCACTGTAAGGAGGAATGCCGGCGCTATCGCCCAGTGGACCTTGTATGCATAGACCATTACGAAGAGGACGCCGACGATTGTCGTGAACAGGACGTTCACTCCAGCGGTAATGAAGCGCTGTGCGTCGAGACGCGCCTGCTGGATCTTGCCAAGCGTTTCTCCGCTTCGCTGGTCCTCGAACAGCGAATACGGCAGCTCCAGAGAATAGCGAATGCCATCGGAGTACAGATCGGCACCAACGCGTTGCGTGACGACGTTGACGAAATAGTCCTGAAACGCTTTGGCAACTCGCGAGACGAATGCGACGCCCACTGCAGCGGCGAGCAGTAGACTCACGCCACGGACGAACTGCATCGTGGTGTACTGGCGGAATTTGGTTGCGTAATTGTCGATTACGTACCGGAAGATGAGCGGGTCGAGCAGCGAAAAGATCTGGTTGATAGCTGCCAGAAAGAGGGCCAGGAGGACCAGTTTCCAGTAGCGCTGCAGGTATCCGCGGAGAAGCTTCATGTGTGCCTTGGGAATTTCGGACGCGTCAAGCCTAAATGTAGGGGCGGGCCCCGACCGGATGAATGGGGCTGCAAAGTTCAGCGCCGCGAAGCGAGATTGCAGTATGCGAGTGGTCCTCCAGCGGGTAATTCGTGCCTCAGTCGAAATCGATGGTGTTATTGTGGGTGAAATCGGCAATGGGTTGCTGGTGCTTGTGGCCTTCGCACCGCACGATGCCGATCAGATCGACTGGATGGCCGAGAAGTTGTTGGGACTGAGGATATTCGCAGACGACGCAGGGAAAATGAACCGTTCCGTGGCCGAGGTTTCCGGGTCGCTGTTGGTCGTGTCGCAGTTCACTCTGTACGGCGATACTCGCAGGGGCCGACGTCCTTCGTTCGTCGACGCGGCGGCACCCGAGGTTGCATCTGCGCTTTATGAGACGTTTGTGTCGAGGCTGCGCGCGTCGGGGATTTCAGTTGCGACCGGGGAATTTGGAGCGAACATGAAGGTCGAACTTGTGAATGATGGGCCTGTGACCCTCCTCGTCGATTCCCCAGCTTCTCCCCCTCGGTTGAGCCGCCCTGACGCTGGCAAGTGACCGCTGGTGAGTCTCTCGTGGCGAGTGCAGGAGTGGACGGTAGGCGCCATACGGGCTAAGCTCTGATCATGAAAACATTCCGCCTTCCCGCTTTCGGCGTCTGCCCGTTCTCCGCAGCGACGGTTCTCGCGGTTGTCACGATATGCGTTGCGTCGCCATCGTTGGCCCAACAGCCAATACTCAGCCCGAACGTCAAACAGTACGTAAGCGTTGATGCTCCCATCGTGGCCCTGACGCACGCCCGTGTCATCGATGGAACTGGTGCCCCCCCGCGCGAGGACCAAACGTTGATCCTGCGGGACGGCAAGATTTCGGAGTATGGCCCAGCGGCGTCGGTGCCGCTACCAAGTAACGCGAAGGTACTCGATCTCACCGGAAAGACTGTTATTCCCGGGCTGGTGATGATGCACGAGCATCTGTTCTACCCAACCGCGCCGGACCATTACGCCAATCTCGCGGAGAGTTTCACGCGATTGTATCTCGCTGGCGGAGTTACGTCGATGCGCACCGGCGGCAACATGAGCGGATACGGTGAGCTCAACATTGCGAAGGCGATAAAACAAGGGAAAAAGCCTGGGCCGTGGATCGATGCGACGGCGCCGTATCTTCAAGGTCCCGGGTTGGGAATCACGCAGCTTTACGAGCTGAAGAACGCCGCGGATGCTACGCACATGGTCAATTTCTGGGCAGATGCTGGGGCGACGTCATTCAAGGCGTACATGAACATCACGCGCGCCGAGCTCGCGGCCGCCGCGGCGGCGGCCCACAAGCGAGGATTCAAGATCACCGGCCATCTGTGTTCTGTCACGTATCGTGAGGCAGCTGCGGCCGGGATCGACAATCTCGAACACGGTTTTTTTGTTGCGACCGATTTCGTCGAAAACAAGAAGCCCGATGTCTGCCCGGGGCAGGGCGCAGGGATGACTGCTCTTGCCAAGGTTGATCCGAACGGTGCCGCATTCAAGAACCTGGTTGCGGATCTCATCGCGCATCGTGTCGCGGTGACGTCAACTCTCACTGTCTTCGAGACGTTTACACCAGGACAACCGATCCCGCCCGGGCTCGATGTTCTGGATCCTGTGCTCAAGGAGCAATTCGAGAAGCGCTACGCGGCGACTCAGAGCAATGCGCACTCCATATATCCAGCGCTATTCGCGAAAGATCGCGCCATGGAATTGCAATTCTCCCGGGCCGGCGGTCTCCTGCTTGCCGGTACTGATCCAACGGGCGGTGGTGGCGTAATCCCGGGATACTCCAATCAGCGGCAGGTGGAGTTGCTCGTTGGAAGCGGCTTCACTCCAGAAGAGGCAATCGAAATCTGCACTCTCAACGGTGCAACCTACATGGGCCGAGCAAATAGTGTGGGATCGATTGCGAAGGGGAAACAGGCCGATCTGGTAGTGATTGACGGGAATCCGGCAGCGAACATTTCAGATATTCGCAAGGTTGAAACTGTTTTCAAGCAGGGCGTTGGCTACGACCCCGCCAAGCTGATCGCGTCCGTCAAGGGCGAGGTGGGTCTCTACTAGCATGTCAGAGCCACGCATAATCCTCGCGTCGGCGTCACCGCGCAGGCGCGAGCTACTCGAATTGATTGGCATACGGTATACGGCTGTTCCCGCCGACATCGATGAGTCAATAATTGGTGCGGAAGGCGCTGCTACTCTCGCTGAGCGTTTAGCGAAGGAAAAAGCGGCTGTAATATCCGAACGGTATCCTGACGCGTTGATCATTGCGGCCGACACCGTCGTTGTTCTCGACGGCCGGATCATGAACAAGCCTTGTGACGAGCTCGAAGCGTTCGCGATGCTTCGTGCGCTGAGCGGCGCGACGCATACTGTCTTTACCGGGATGGCGTGCGCCTTCAACGGTGAAATCAAATCTGCAATCGACGAAGTCTCAGTGACATTCAGGAGTCTTTCGGATGCGGAACTGCACGCGTACATCGCAACCGGCGAGCCGATGGACAAGGCCGGCGCGTACGGCATTCAGGGTTATGGTGCGACTATTGTACGACGAATCGAAGGCGACTACTTCGCCGTGATGGGGCTGTCGCTCGTGCGACTGGTCGATATCATGAAACAGTTGGGCGTGGAATATCGTTTCAACGGCGACATTCAAACCGCCTGATCGGCTCGGCGTAATTTCTGGCGATTAATCGCTACCGGGCGGCGTACCGTTCGCGCCAGATCTGCACCCTGTTGAGTACATCGTCCACTGTAATTCGCGGCATTCGCCCCGGCCGGTTTTGCATTGTCGCCACGTATTCCTCGCCCGGATTCGCATATGCGTCGATCATCAGGTCGTGGAATCGCTTGTAGGGGCCAGTTCGCTTGGGGTTGGTATAACCCAGTAGCGATATCGCCGGGCGATCGAGCGCGACTGACATGTGCAGAGGCCCCGTATCGGGGGCAAGTACGAGCGCGGAGGCATCCAGGATGCTGATCAGCTTGCGTAGGCCGCTCCCGAGCTCGGACTGGATCGGCACTGACGCGCGTTCCTTGATAATCCGCTCGGCGTCCAGTTCGCGAGCGGAACGACCACCGACGAGTACCGGCTGCAGTCCGAAGTCTGAATACAATGCGTCGCACACTGCAGCCCAGCGCTCAGGCAGCCAGTCCTTCTCGGCCTTGCTCGTCGCAATTACGATTGCCGCGACCGGCCTGTCATGTGTTGCGATCCACTGAGTCTGCCACGCGCGCTCTGCCGCCCACGGACCGATGTTCCACTCCAGAGGCGCATAAGGAACCCCCAGGTATTCCAGAAATTCGAGGTACTGGTCCTGCACGTGCTGAATTGGGTGCGCAGGGATCTTCCGATTTGTGAAAAGCCAGTTGAGATCACGTGCCCTCGCGCGATCAAACCCAAGTTTTACGGATGCATCGGTGAGCGCGGTTACGATACCAGCCTTGAAGTAAACCTGAAGATCGATGAGCAGATCGAATTCATGCGGCTTTAACCTCGTGCGAACATCTGTAAACGCGCGACTCCCGAGCGATCGGTCAAATTCAATGATATCATCGACGCATGGGTGGCCGCGTACCATCGTGGCCGGCATGGGCTGCAGTATCCACGTGATGCTGCAAGCTGGTCGGTAGCGCTTTAGTGCCGACACCAACGGAAGAGCATGAACCACATCCCCCGCGGCAGACATCAACATCACACAGATTCGATCAAGTCGTACGTCGGCTCGACTCACGCGGGCTGCGCCGCCGCGGCAAACGCCAGGTACGTCATATCTTCGTCGGAGAGTGCGTCCGTGCGCGGGGCTAGCCGAGTTCGCCACTGACGTAGCGAGCGCATCAGGCGTTCGATGTTGGCGCGTGCGACCAGAGGGTCGCCTGGCACATGGAAATGCACACGATCCACATCGAGCACGTGGGCAACGTAGCCGTGGTCGGCTGAAGTGATCAGCACATTCTTGAGGTTGAGATCGGGGTGTTGCGCGCCGGTCGCTGTCAGGCGCGACAGCAGTTTGGCGACTGCGTCGAGTATCGGGCGGCGTTGCTCGTCGTTGCGGGTATCGCCAAAAACCGCCGACAGGTCTGCGCCGCCCTCGATGAAACGCGTCGCTACGTCCGCCCGCCGAAAGAAACCACCGGCGGGATACGTACCAACAGCGAGGACCTCAGGGGTCGGAACACCGCCAAGCCGTAGTCTGAATGCGGCGGTCAGCTCCCGTGCGACGCGGGTTGGCGGAAGGAATCGATCGTGGAGAATGTGCCCGACTATGCCGCCACGCATTACATGCCGTACGGCGACACGTCCGATGAACGGCGGAAGTGCTATTGCGTAAACCGGCGCTCGGCCCTGAAACACGATTGCATCGGGGTCCCGAGCGGCGTACGAGTACAGTGTATCATGCTCCAGGATCTCTCGCGTAATGGGAGCGAGTACGCTGGCGACGAGCATGTTGGCGCCATTGACGCTTACGTGTTCGTATCCGGAGATCGGAATCATGACTGACGCCATCAGGCTAGCGGAAGCTTGGAGTTTGCATCTTCACCCTTCGCGTCGCGGACTTGCGCTATCGCAGTCAGCACGGCGCGCGCCTTGTTTTCCGTTTCGCGCCACTCCATTTCCGGTACCGAATCGGCAACGATGCCTGCGCCTGCCTGCGCCGAGGCGATTCCGTTCGATATCACGCATGTGCGAATCGTAATCGCGAGGTCGATGCGCTTTCCCCCCCATCCGATGTATCCAACAGCGCCGGCGTACGCACCCCGGCGTTCCGGCTCCAGTTCATCAATGATCTGCATGGCGCGCACTTTCGGTGCACCCGTCATTGTGCCGGCCGGGAAGGTCGCACGCAAAACGTCGGCGACTCCGACATCGGCCCGCGCGCGGCCATCCACCTGACTCACTATGTGAAGCACGTGCGAATATTTTTCCACGCACATGAAGTCACTGACTTCAACCGTCCCGTATTCCGCGAGCCGTCCCACGTCATTTCGGCCGAGATCGACAAGCATGACGTGCTCGGCGCGTTCTTTTTCGTCAGCGAGCAGCTCCGCTTCCATGTGTTCGTCCGCTTCGGCAGTCTTTCCGCGTGGTCTTGTGCCTGCGATGGGGCGCACGGTGACCGTCCTGTCCGCGAGCCTCACTAGAAGTTCGGGCGAGCTACCAACCAGCTCGGTCCCGTCCAGGGCGAGATGATACATGTAGGGGGACGGATTGAGCGCGCGCAGCGCCCGGTAGAGATCCGAACTATCGAAATCGTGTGCAACGTCGATGCGACGCGCGAGAAGACACTGAAACACATCACCCGCGCGAATGTATTCCTTGATGCGATCTACATCCTCGATGAACTTGTCGTGCTCGTAGCTGGATACTCCGACGCACTCACGTGTAGGCGCGCCGAGCGCGAGCGGCTCAAGCGGTGATGCCTCGAGCAGCCGGCCGGCGATGGAATCGAGTTCCGAGCAGGCCTCATCGTACAGTGCGCGGAGCGTACGCACGTCGGCGCTGCGGGGCACCGGTACCGATACAATGATGCGACCCTGTGATCTGAAGTTGTCCAGGACCACCAGTCCGCGCGTGAAGACGAACAGTGCATCGGGAATACCGAGGTTTCGGACCGGCGCATGGGGAAGCGATTCGATTGCACGCACGACGTCGTAGCCGAGGTAGCCGACGGCGCCTCCCCAGAACGCACCGAGCTCCGGAACCGACGCTGGTGCGTATTGCATCACCAGCCGCTCGAGGTCGGCGAGAGGATCCTTCACGTGGCGTCCCGCGTGCCAGCCGCGGGATGGCGACCAGTCCGACACGACGCCGTCAGTAAGCGACCAGGCAGCGCGTGGTTCCGTACCCAGGAAGGTGTATCGGGACCACGTCTCGCTCCCTGCGGGCGCTGACTCCAGGAGGAAGCCAAATTCCCCGCGTCGCAACTTGGCGAACGCAGAGACGGGAGTATCTATGTCGAGCAGCACGTCGCGCCAGACTGGCACCAGGCCCGCCGACGCAGCGTACGCTTTGAAACGGTCGAAATCCATGCGTTAACTTGAGGGATGAAGCGCACCATGACAACGGGGATCTTTATTCTTCTAGCTCCCGTCGCCATTTCCGCCCAGGGTTGGGATTTGCCTCGCGCCGAAAGCCTTGCTACCCATGCAACCGCGGTTCGGGCCGCACAGCTCGCCGATAGTGGTCTCAAGAGCTACAAGGCAGAGGCGCGTGGCTACCTCACCTTCCTGGCCCAGCTGGGCAAGGGCTTTCCGGACCCACCCAAAATCGTGCGGACGGACCAGGTCGCCTCAGATATCTACTGGAAGGCGCCGGCCCTGAGCAAGCAGCTGATCAAAGGGCGGCGAGACACGCTACTGCTTCCAACCGATATCAATTATCACCGGGACCACCTCGGCATCGTCCAGAACAACTTTCCGAGCATCATTCGGATCGGCGACGGTGACGAGGTTGAAGACGTTCCACACCCGCTTTCCGCATCGGGACTCAAGGATTACGACTTTGCGATTGGAGATTCATTGCAGATTCGACTAGGAGCCCGGACGCTGGACGTAGTTCAGCTCCGATTTCGCCCCACGGACCAGAACGCGGCGCGGGCGATTGGCTCTGTTTACATAGATCGCGAAAGCGGCGCGGTGGTGCGGATGGCTATCGGCTTCACGCGGGCGGCGCTCAAGGACAAGGATCTCGAAGACATCTCTGTAATCCTCGAGAGCGGGCTGATCGACGGGCGGTACTGGCTGCCTCGGCGCCAGGAAGTCGAGATTCGTCGTACAGGTACCTGGCTCGACTATCCGGCTCGCGGAATCATCCGCGGCCGATGGGACATAGACGACTACCAGGTGAACGTGCCCGTTGACGCCGTTTTTGACGGTGGACCCGAAATCCAGGCCGCGCCCGGAGCAACCGTCACTCGAGACGGTCTCGTGACCACGAGACAGTTCAAATTCAGCGGTTCGGTACTCGATTCACTTCCACCCGACGTGAGCTCGTTTGCGACCGGCGATGTCACCCGCTTGCATGATGAAGTCGGCAGCCTGGTGCGCGCAAAAACAGTTGAACGTGCGCAGAATTTTGCGCTGGCAGGATCTTCAGTATCGCAGTTCGTGCATGTAAATCGCGTGGAGGGAATTGCGCTGGGTATTGGTGCGACTGTGCATCCCGCGCCGCAGCTGGCTGTCAACGCAGGCACGGGGTTTGGATTCGCGGACCACGAATGGAAGCCGCACGCTTCGCTGACGTATTCGACTTCCCATGGCGCGACCGTTTCCGCGTCGGCGTATCGCACCCTGCATGACGTGTCGATTGTTCCGGAGAGGTCGGGGCTCATAAATAGTTTTGCCGCTCAGGAATTCGGAAGTGACTTCACGGGACTGTTCAGCGTGCGCGGTGCGTCCCTGACGCTCGCCGCGCCGTCGGGTATGACGCTCCGACCGACGTTGGAATTCGCGCTGGAGAACCAGGGAATGGTCCAGCTAAACGCCGTGCCTGCGTCCGGACACTACGAAGCTGCGCAGCCCGCGACGGCGCTTCGTCAGGCGCGTGCTACGTTGCATCTCGATGCGCCTCGCTTCGATCTGTTCGGGATGAACGCGAATGCAGCGTTGTCGCTTTCAGCCATGAACGATCGCGAGGACGCGGCGGCGCACATGTCGTCCGAACGAGGGAAGGGAATAGCAACGTTTGCCGCGACTCGAAGTTTGGGAAGCGGCCAGCTTGCGCTTTCCTTTTTGGCCGCGGGCCTAACCAACTCTCTGCAAACTCCACCGCAGGAATTGATCGGACTTGGCGGCCCCATAACCGCGCCGGGATATGATTTCCATTCACTTGTCGGCACGCGTGCCGCGACTGCACACGTCGAGTGGAGATTCAAGGTGCCGTTCATCGCTGTTCCGTTGGGTTCATGGGGTCGAGCACCTGCAACAGCGACACTCGCTCCGTTTGTGCACACGGCATGGGTCGATGGCAAGGGATGGTATCCGAGCGTCGGCACAGGCGCCCTAACGGTATTCGACCTCCTTCGCTTTGACGTTGCGCGCGGGACGCGAGACGGCAGATGGAGTTTTTACTTCGACGTGAGCCGGGATTTTTGGGGGATTTTGTAGCCCGAGAGGTCGTCATTCCTGCAAATACGGGAATACCTCGTTTACTGGCGACGGTCAGAACTTGGATCCCCGCTTTCGCGGGGATGACGTGCGGGGATGACGTGCGGGGATGACGTGCGGGGATAACGGCGCTCGCTTACAGCACCCGTAGCACATCCTCCGCCGGCCCGGCGTCGCCGCCCGCGAGCAGCTTGGCGATTTCGCCGAGTGCCTGGCCCGCTCGCGGCCACGTGAATCTGGCGGGCGCGTCGTCGATGTTGAGCCACGCGTATTCAGAATGCTCGGGGCCGATCCTCACCGCGTTGCCGCTGTCGACGAACGCGCAGAACACGACTGCCACTTCGATTCGAGCCGTTTTGTGCAGGTAGAATGAATGGACGGTTACGTTGTATAGGCGCTGCGGGACGAGGCCGGTCTCCTCGAGCACTTCTCGTAGCGCGGCATCCTGCGCGACCTCCTCAGATTCGATCTTGCCGTGAACCGCCTCCCAGGTTCCTCCGCGGCTGGTCCCAGGTGCTCGGTGCAGGGCAAGCACGCGCCACGGCTCAAGCTGAGGGTCAACCAGGTAAACATCCACTACACCGACTTCAATACGGGTCATAGGGTTGACCAGTGCACGCGCAATGATGGGATTGGACTGCGACTCGTGATCTGAATATGGCGTATTGTTCCGCGAGATGGACTCCAGATCATGCCATTCCGGCTGTGATTCGAAATTCTCGGCCCCATCATCTCCGCTCGTCGTTGCCTCGGAATCGAGGACTCGGGCAACTTCGGCAGGCGTCGTCTCTCCGTTCAGGACCCGAGCGACCCCACTCGACCAGAGCGACCGCATCCCGTCCGCACGCGCAGCCGCTGAGAGCACTGGCGCCGAGGCGCCTTCTACGACTAGCCGCGTAAGGCTGGCTGTCATCGTGAGCAACTCGACCGCGGCCATGCGACCACGAAAACCGCTGCCGGCGCACGCGTCGCATCCGGCACCGGCTCTCAGTCGCGCTCCATTCGGGATGCAGTTCCACAATGACGGCGGAACAGGGTCTGAAGTGTCGCGGGCACATGCAGGACACATGCGTCTCAGCAACCTCTGCGCAATCACACCTTTCAGTGCAGTGCCTACCTTCGCGGGCTCCACACCCAGATCCGCGAGCCTCGTGACGGAGCTCGCTGCGTCGATCGTGTGAAGGGTTGCGAATACAAGATGCCCGGTGAGGGCTGCTTGAATGGCGACCGCCGCCGTTTCTGCGTCTCGAATCTCCCCAACGAGAATGACGTCGGGATCCTGTCGGAGTATTGATCGTAGCGCAGCAGCGAAGGTGAGTCCGGCCTTTTCGTTCACCTGCGACTGCACTATGCCGGGGATTCGGTACTCTACAGGATCCTCGACTGTAATGACGTTCAATCCGCGTGCGACGAGTGCGTGCAACGCCGAGTACAGTGTCGTCGTCTTTCCGGAACCAGTCGGCCCGGTGACGAGTATCAGCCCGTCGCGCGTCTCGAGCAATCGAATCAATCGCGCCGCGTCTACCGAGTCGAAGCCGAGTGCGTGAAGCGGCCGGACACCGCCGCGTGCGTCGAGTATCCGAATCACGACCTTCTCGCCATGCGCAGCTGGCAGGGAGGAAACACGCAGGTCAATTCGCTCTCCTTCTATCATTACCAGTGCACGACCGCCCTGCGGTCTGAGTCGGTCCGCGATATCCATTCTCGCCATGATCTTCACTCGGGACACGAGCGGCGTCCCAATTGAACGAGGGAGGGTCATCGCCGTACGGAGCACACCATCGATGCGGTATCGCACGAGCACGGCATCTTCCTCCGCCTCCAGATGGATATCACTCGCTCGCGCCGCAATTCCCTCCGCGACGATGTGATCGACCAGCCGGACGATTGGCCGCTCGCGTGCTCCATCGGCTAGCTGCGTTGCTGTCAGCTCATCACCATCCGGCTCGAGTTGATGAATGGAAACGGGGCCGACCGACGCAAGCAATCGCTCAACCACCGAGGCCGGTCGGTAAACTTCCTCGATCCGTTCCGTGATCCGCGCTGGAACCGCAAGCGACATTCGCACTCGACGCCCCGATGCGAACGCAACCGCCTGTTCGCAATGAAGGTCGTACGGATTTGCGGTTGCGACATCAATCGTCCGCGCCGAAACGGAGAGCGGGAGGATTGAATATCTACGTGCGAGGCGTTCCGGCACCCGGGCCAGCGCCTGTGGCGACGACTTCAGCTCACCCGCCACGCGCATCCGGGTTCGAGATGCTATCGCGCCAAGTATCACTTCGTCGGTAGTGAATCCACGCGAAACTGCAGCCATCCAGTTGTTCGCAGGGGTTTCTTTCGCGAGAAGTCCAAACTGGACCGGTGTCAGCAGCTCGCGCAACACCGGCAGGATCCACTCGTCACTCGATTGTACTGGGCGTTCCATTCAGGGCTCCGTCTTCGACCGTTGTCAAATTAGATCGAGGGAGCCTAGCCCGGCGCAAGCCGGGAGCCTGCTACATCATCAGCTTGTTGCGGCCGCTGGTTCGGCCGGATTGGCCGATGCCGTGGTACCGAACACCATGTCCGCAATCTCTCGCATCGACGTGGCGCCGCGATCACGTGCGAACCACTGTCGCTTGTAGTGATACTTCTCCGGCTTCGGTATGTTGCGGCCCGTCGCCATGTACCACTGCCACAACTCCGACGGAAGCGGGCCCCACCAGCCCCGCTCCGTCCAGTCGGGATTGAAGGCCATGATGACCGGGATGGACTGCGTGTCGTTGGTCAGATGAGAGTTCATGAGATCGAGATTCTCATCGCGAACAAAATTGCGAAGCTCGATCAACGGGTTCAACTCGGCGAGCTTGGCGAGATACGGGACGACACCGATCGCGTCGAGACACCAATCTGCGTGAAGGGCGACGAAGCGAATCGGGGTGGATATGCTCGAGAACCGGTCGACGACATCGGCTGGGACCGAGGCGCGGTGCGCTCCGATCGTCCACAGTTCCTGATATTTTTGGGCTGATGCTACAAAGTCTGCGAATGTCAGGCCGGTAGCAAACCGTTCCGCATCCATCATGGCTTCGCAGGTTTGATCGTTGTCAGATGGAAGACATCCTGTGGCGCGTTCGGTTTCACACGGATGCTCTTGGCTGGGATTCCGACGTGGACGTGATACGGTCGCACATCCTTTGTCGCGATGGCACCCGCTCCAACCATGCCGTTCTCGCCGACATGCACCCCCGCCAGCACGGTCGCGTGATACGTGATGCGCACATCGTCATCGATGCGGGTCACGGCATCAGTGACATCGCGCTGATCGACTATGCTATGCGTATGGCTATAGACATTCGCGTAATCGCTGATGGACACGCGATTGCCGATCAGAAGTCCACCGCGGTCGTCGAGCAGGACGTGCCGATGGACGACGACGTCGTCGCCAACTTCCATATTGTAGCCGAATGAAAATTCGACATGCTGGAATGCCTTGAAATTCTCGCCGCACCGTTTGAAGATGTGCGGTGCCAGCAGCCGGCGAAACCGGATCCCGAGGTCGACGTTCTGTCCGCCCAGCTGCGTGCGATCGAACGAATACCACAGCCAAAGCAGAGGCTTGGTGCGTGCGAATGCGACCGTATCGCATTCCGCGTAATATTCCGGCTCGAGCGTAATGTTGCGCGGGTCCAGCGCTAGCAGCGCGAGTCGCGTCGCGATGGCGAGCGACTCGTCGGCAACCGCCGTTTCCCAGGCATCCGCATATTCCGGATACAACAACGAGCAGAGCACGCGGCGGCAGATGTCGCTGCGATCATCGGAAGAGTCGAGTGCGTCGTCGATCTCCTCCAGGAACGCGCGCTGTTGGGATTCGATCGGTGACTGCGCAAGCTTGCGGAGCGGGAGTATTGCCATGGCTCTGAAAATTAGTTCGGTTTTCCGGAACGCGCCCGGACCATCGTACGTTCCCGTTCGATCGTCTGGAGCGTCTGATCCCAGCTTGCGTCGGTGTAGCCGCTGTATGAAATCGAGAGGGGCTGATTCACCTGGACGTCGCCGTCGTAAACGTAGAGTGCGCTCTGCGTCTCGCGCTGGCGCAATCGGTTTTCACCGAACCCTACAGTCAGCGAAAGGACGTCGTATGGCCTGAAGTCGCGGCCGCCACTGTTCACAATCAGATCGCCGGGAGTGAATCGCGCATTCGGCTCAACGCCGTAGAACGAAATCAGCCAGACGGATACGGGCCGGCCGCCGTATCGTCGCGCGATCGCATCCAGTTGTGTCCGACTACCTTCTTTCAAATCATGCAGGGCCCTGTACGAGTCCGGAGTCAGCAGCCGGATCAGGGACTCGTCAATCGGCAGTGCGCGCACGAGCACGGTACCGGCGTCAATGTGCAGTGATATGTCATCCTGTCGAAGCGATCCATAACCCGGCGGCAGCATCGCCAGCCCCGCAGTGTCGGCCTGTGGAACGCTCGTTATGGGTGCGGCCGAGTTGGTGCTGTTACCAGTGCCTCCAGGGGGCACGCAGGCCGTCGCGCTCGCCACGCCGATTGCAATCGCCAACGCGCGCATTCGGCGGCGGAACCTCACGCAGTGCGCTCCGTTGCGAGCAAGCCAGCTATTGCTTCCGCCAGATCGTCGCGTCCAGCGCCCGTCTGTGCGCTGAAAGGTATGATGTGATCCTCATCAACTTGCAGGATGATTGCGAGGTCTCGAATCCGCTTGTCCACCGCGAGCCGGGAGATTTTGTCAGTCTTGGTCGCGACGAACATCACCGGCACGCCGACATCAGCAAGAAAGTCCAGCATCTGGCGGTCATCGTCCGTTGGGTCGTGTCGGACATCGAGCAGCTGCACCACGCCGCGGAGGTCCTTCGTGCCGCGCAGGTACGACTCAATAAGCGGGCCCCAATCCGCCGAACGTTCCTTGGAAACCCGGGCGTAGCCATAGCCGGGCAGGTCGGCGAGAAGAAAGGCGTCGTTGACCTTGAAGAAGTTGATCTCTCGCGTTCGACCTGGTGTCTTGCTCACACGCGCGAAGCTGCGTCGCTTAAGTACCTTGTTCAGGAGCGAAGACTTACCCACGTTGGACCGGCCGGCAAAGGCTATCTCCGGCAGGTCAAGCTCGGGCCGCCAGCCGCCAATGCTCGCCAATCCGCCCACGAACTCAAGCGAACGAATTACCAGCGGATCAGAATTCACCGGTAGGGTCACGGATTCAGTGCGCACTCACGGCAGCGTCAGCGCCGCTCTGCGCATCCTTGCGCGACCGTCTGGGCGGCCGGGCGGCTGCGACTTCGCCGCGCAGCGCCAGTGTAAGCACTTCGTCCATCGTCTTGACCGGATGAAAGCGGATCGACTCGCGCACTTCCTGGGGAAGCTCTTCGATTTCGCGAACATTCGCGTGCGGAATTATGACGTCAACAACATGGTTTCGGTGCGCCGCAACCGCTTTTTCCTTGAGCCCGCCGATCGGTAGCACGCGACCGCGCAGCGTTATCTCGCCGGTCATGGCAAGGTCGCCGCGCACGGGAATGCCAGTCAGCGCGCTCGCCACAGCAGTCGCGATCGCGATCCCCGCACTCGGACCGTCCTTTGGTGTCGCGCCGTCAGGAATGTGAATATGAATGTCACGCGTGCGATAGAAATCGCTGGCGACGCCAAGCTCGTCGGCGCGTCCGCGCACGTAGCTCATGGCTGCGGAAGCCGATTCCTTCATCACATCGCCGAGCGTGCCAGTGAGTGAGATTTTTCCGCGGCCGCGCACCACACTCACTTCTATCTCGAGGGTTTCGCCGCCGGCGGTCGTGTATGCAAGCCCGCGCGCAACTCCAACCTTGTCTTCCAGTGTTGCGAGATCGGCGTCGTAGCGTTCGACGCCGAGCATACCGTGCAGGTCGGCAACGCTCACATGCTGGGATGCGACAACGTCGCCGTCCTTCGCCTCTGCCTGGCGGCGTGCAAGCTTGCGCGCGAGCTTGGCGATCTGTCGGTCGAATTCGCGCACCCCGGCCTCTCGGGTGTACGCTCGGAGGATTGCGGGCAGCACATCGGCGTCAAGTGTGACCTCGCTCGCGTCCAGGCCATTGGCCACAAGCTGACGGGGAACCAGATACTTGCGTGCAATCGCAAGTTTTTCCTGATCGAGATATCCCGGAACGCGGATTATTTCCATTCGATCGCGCAGTGCATCCGGAATCGTCGCAAGCGAGTTGGCAGTCGTGACGAACAAAGTCTGTGAAAGATCGTAATCGACTTCCAGATAGTGATCGTTGAACGCGACGTTCTGTTCCGGATCGAGCACTTCCAGAAGAGCAGCACCCGGATCACCACGGTAATCCAGCCCGAGCTTGTCGATTTCGTCGAGAAGAATCACTGGATTTACGACCTCGGCTTTCCGCATGGCCTGAATGACACGCCCGGGCATGGATCCGATGTACGTACGACGATGCCCGCGAATCTCCGCTTCGTCGCGGACGCCGCCGAGTGACATGCGTACGAATTTGCGGCCAAGCGCTCTCGCGATCGAGCGACCGAGCGATGTCTTTCCGACACCCGGTGGCCCGACGAGGCACAGGATTGGTCCATCGATCCGGCCGACAAGTGAGAGTACGGCGATGAAATCGAGAATACGCTCCTTCACGTCCTGTAAGCCGTAATGGTCCTGATCCAGCACCTTCCGCGCGTGCGCGACATCGAGCATCTCTGTCGTGCGTTCATCCCACGGGAGCGCGAGGATCCAGTCGAGGAAATTGCGCGAAACCGTATACTCGGGAGACGTCGGCGACATGCGGCGCAGCTTGCGCAACTCGCGCTGCACCCGCATACGAACGGGTTCCGGCAGCGCCTTCGCCTGCAGCGCTGCTTCGAGTTCGCTCACATCGTCCGCATCGTCCTGCCCAAGCTCGCGATGGATCAACTTGAGCTGTTCCTGCAGATAAAACTCACGCTGCGTTTGATACATCGCGCCGCGAGTGTCGTCGTCCAGTTTGCGTTCAATGCGAAGTACTTCGATTTCGCCAGCCAGCAGAACCGTGATGGCGCTGAAGGCTTCCTCAAGCGTCGCTGATTCGAGTATGCGTTGCCGGATTTCGAGGGCCGCAGGCACGTGCGCGGCAATTCCGTAAACCTGCCGTTCAGGAGTCGCGGCGCCCTGCACAAGCGCGATCACCTCGCCCGGGATACGGCGTTGCAATTCAACGTACTCTTCGAAGAGCGTGACAGCGCGGCGCGCAGCAGCATCGACCAGGCGCGCGTCGTCGTTCGGTGACGCGATCAATGGATCCGGGCGAACGAGCGCACGCAGATTGGCGCCACG
>JBDTAZ010000140.1:0-9514 GCA_039924325.1 Gemmatimonadaceae bacterium | reverse complement strand
GGGTTGAGGTCGTTGGCGCGGCGGTAGGGGCCGACGAGTCAACTGGTGTCGAGTCAACCGCGGGAGCAGGCGGCGAAGCAGGCGGCGACGCCGGCGGCGTGGAATTGGTCACGACATCAGCTGCGGGTGCAGGTGTTGCTGGCGGCGGCGATGCTGCTGGAGGCACCGTTGCTGAAGAGTCCGACGCGGTAGGCGGCGTAGCTGTTGCGGGCGTAGCTGCTGGTGGTGTGGCGGCCGGGGGCGTAGCTGCTGGAGGTGTGTCTGCCGGCGGGTTGGCGGCAGGCTGAGTTGTAGCCGGTGGAGTAGCAGCCGGTGGAGTAGCAGCCGGTGGGGTCGCGGCGGGGGTCGTCGTCGCGCCTGTAGTAGAAGTAGTAGCGGGTGGCGTCGGCGTGGCTGGATTCGGATCCGACACGTTAACCGCGGGGCTATTCGGGGTTGAGCCGCCAGCGCGTGTAAATGCCAGGAACAGTGCGGCGCCGGCCGCCGTTCCAGTGGCTGTGATCCACTTGCCAGAGTGGTTGCTATTACCGCTATCTGGCGTGACGCCGGATTGCGCACCAGCAGTACTGAGAGGGGCGGCCAGCACGACCGCGGCACCAACGAGCTTAAAGAATTGCATTTTCCACCCTAAGGAACGGAGCCTGAGACTTCCGAATGAACGCCTTCGGAGCGCCATATTGCAATCGCGGGGCCACCTTTGGCATGGTCATTTTTGGGACAGACGCTACGCAAACTCGAATATTTTCGGTAACCCCGTCCGAAATAAGCGTAAATTGCACCGTTCTGGCGGACTGTCGGCCCGTCGCGGGAAGTCTGGGGCAAATGGGCGGAACGAGGAGTGCCACATGTGTGGCGTTGACGCCGCAGCCTGAGAACCGGCGGTTTCGGTAGCGGTGGTCCCCTCGCGCCCCGGTCGTCGCGGCGGTCCGGCTGGTTGGCTTGCCGACAGAAATGGCGCTTCTCCATCGTCCGCGACGGAGTGGGTAAAGCAAACCGCCGCCCGGAGAGGGGCGGCGGTCGAAGGTGCTTTGCGCCAGAAAGAGATATCCAAAACATCGTATTGGTCTCAGCCCGCAGCTGTTCAGCTGCTCTCCACCAACAGTTCAGAAGCAGCTCAGAAGCAGTTCAGAAGCAGTTCTGACGGCCGAAGTAATCCGGACGCCTGTAGCGTGGGGAGAGGCTGACGACGTTGCGTCGTGAGCCTTTGGTGTCGGCACGGAAGGGCTGTTTCTTGAATCGGAATTGTGGTCGCGCCGATGCCGCTGCGTATCGCAATTCGATGTGTGGACCGCCGGCGTGTGAGCTTACGGTGAGTCGAGCGGTACGTGCCGTAGGAACCATCGCTCAGGGCATCAGGCCCGCGAAGGTTCGACGTCGCGCAACATTTCGCGCGGATCGGTGTCGAAATAGCCGCTCTTCACCCTAAAACAGCGAGCTACCAACTGGATGGGCGCTATTGCTTCTGCGTGGTATATTAGAGGGATGTTCAAGATTGCTGGGAGCCTGCTGGCCTTAGCGCTGGTAGGGCTCCCTTTGTTCGCCCAGGGGGCAGATACTACGGCCGCTGCTGGTCGTTGCACAGTACCGGACACTATCACAGTGACGGGGAATTCGCGCGTTGATGAAGCAACGGTCCGCGCGACCATCGGATTACTTCCAAAGACAGCGTTGAATTACAAGGATGTGCAACGAGCGGTAAAGGCGTTGTACGCGACCGGTAATTACGATGACGTCCATATCATATGTACGGTGAACCCGGCTACCAACGTAGCGGCGCTCAACGTGAACTTGAAGGAACGCCCTGTTCTTGCGGGGATGTCGATTCACGGGGTGAGCCAGGTATCGAAGAACGACGTCGCTGATCGGCTGCAGCTGCCTGCTGGCACCGCGATCGACCCAGCAAGAATTGCAACGTCGATTCAACGCACTGATTCGTTATACGAGAGCAAGGGTTTCTATCTTGCGCGCGTGCACGTCGATTCCGCGATGACTGGCAACGCCCTTTCGTTGACGTTCACGATAGATGAAGGTCGACGGCTGGCAATTTCCGGAATCGGTGTCTCAGGCAACAACGCGATTTCTTCTCGGTCGATTGTCTCTTCGATGCAGACGAAGCCTGAGGGATTTTGGTGGTTTCGAAATGGCGAGTTTGACGACGCGACGTTTGCAGGAGACCTGACCGATCGGATCCCCGCGCTTTACGCGGCGAGAGGATACATCGATTTCAGGTTGCTTCAGGATACGATGAAGGTTGATCGCGAAAACGGAAAGGGTGAGGTTCAGTTGCGCGTTCAGGACGGACCACGCTACACGGTTGGCGACTTCGAGGTGTACGGCAATAAGCGCTTCAGCAGCGAGCAGCTCCGCGCGTACTTCCCGTTCGATCGCACCGATCACTCACTCGCCGAATCCGTGCTGGGAGCCGTTCATCCCACGTACAAGAATCCCAAGGGGACCTTCGACGAGTCGAAGTGGCAGGACGCTACCGAGCAGGTCAAGGAGGCGTACAGCAACGAGGGTTACATCTACTCAACGGTGCAACCGGTGGAAGAGCGCGTTCCCTCGACCGACTCCGTGCGCAAGGTGAACCTCCGATGGGACATCAACGAGGGATCGCCGGCGATTGTCAATAGAATCGACATCGCCGGCAACGACTATACGTACGCGTCATGCATACGTGAGCAGATTGTGATGGCGCCGGGCCAGGTGTTCAAGCGCGACTATCTGATGCGCAGCTATCAGAACATCGCGAATCTGAACTTCTTCGACTCTCCCATGCCGGAACCCGATGTGAAGCCGGATTCGACTGGCGATGTCGACATCACGTTCAAGGTCAAGGAGAAGCGGACCGGTAATGTCAACTTCGGTGCGTCCATGGGTCAGGGTACCGGCTTGGGCGGATTCATCGGCCTTGATCAGCCGAACCTGTTCGGCAAGTGCAAGCGGGCGCAGCTCAACTGGCAGTTCGGCAAGTACATCAACGACTTCCAGTTGACGTATTCCGATCCCAACATCCGCGATTCGCGGATCACCGGATCCATCACGGCGTATAATACGCGCACCAGATACACGATCGCGGATCTCGGACAGAGCACCCGTATCGGCGGTCAGTTGCAATTCGGCTTCCCGGTGCCTCATTCGTACTACAGCCGGCTGTTCCTTTCGTACGGTGGCGAGTCGGTCAAGTATGGTGATAATACGGGAACTCTCCTGAGTACGATCATTACGAACTGCAAGAGTTGTTTCCGATCGTCCGTCGGAGTTTCATACCAGCACGACACGCGAATCGGCATGCCGTTCGCGACCCAGGGCGGGTTGCAGACGTTCGGCGCTTCTTTCAACGGCGGTCCGCTCGGCGGCACCGCAAACTTCCAGAAGTACACGACCGAATTTCGTTCCTACGCACCGCTCGCTTACATCGGCGGCAATGTTCTGGGCGGCGAGCCGATGACATTCGTCGCGGGTTTGACGGCCCGTGCTGGAGCGGTGTTGGGCGATCCGGGACCGTTCTTCTCGTCCCAATCCTTCGCGCTGGGCGGTACTCAGTATGGCGAGCCTCTTCGAGGCTACTGCGAGTTCTCGATCACACCGGCCGGTTACGATCCGTCGGCGTGCGACGGAAACGCGAAGACAACTTCGTTCGGTAACGCATTCTTCGTAACGACGGCCGAACTGGGGCTTCGAATCAACCAGTCGCTTTATCTGAATACGTTTGCGGAAGGCGGTAATGTGTGGGCGCGGCCGCGTGATTTTGATCCAACGCGCCTGTTTAGAAGCGTAGGCGTTGGCGGAAATGTGGTAAGCCCGCTTGGGCCTCTTGGCGTCGACTTCGCGTACGGTCTGGATAGGATCGACGCGACGGGACGCTCTAATCCGGGGTGGAAAGTCCACTTCAAACTTGGACAGTATTTCTAGGAAACTATCAATGAGCAAATGGATGCACTCCGCGATGTTTGCGGTAGCGACACTGGCGATGGCTCCGGCAGCATTCGCGCAGGCGGGAGCCGTCAAGCTCGCCTATATCAACTCGGCGAAAATTCTGGCTGAGGCCCCCGGACGGGCTTCCGCGGAATCGACGTACAACAAGGAAATGACTACGGCGCGAGTACAGATCCAGCAGATGGATGACTCGCTCAAGGCCATGGTCGCAGCCTATGACAAGGACGCGCCGGCTCTGGACAGCGCGCGTCGTGAGGCACGCGGAGCAACGATTCGCAGCACCGAGAGCGATTTCACGGCACGTGCTACCGCGCTCAACAACCAGATGCAACAGCGTCAGGCTGACCTTGCGCGTCCGCTTATGGACCAGGTAACGCAGGTGCTGGACGAAGTTCGAGTGAAGGGTGGCTACACGATGATCTTCGATGTCGGCGCCCAGGGAAGCGCTCTGGTTTCGGCAGACAAGTCGCTCGATGTGACAGACGAAGTGCTCGCACGGCTGAAGGTTCTTGGACCGCCGAAGGCTGGTGCGGCATCATCGCCGGCGTCGACGCCGCCAGTGGCCAAGAAGGTTGGACCAGCGCAGAAGCCGGCGGGCGTGACGCGTCCAAAGCCGTGATCTCGAGATGGCTCTGACGGCACGGGAAATCGCGCAACTCGTCGACGGTGAGTTGCGCGGTGACCCGGGGTTGCTTGTGGATGGCGTGGCTCAGCTCGATCGGGCGGGGCCGCGCCATGCTAGTTTCCTGGCCTCTGCCAGATACTCATCAGAGCTGGAACAGACTCGGGCAGGTGTGGTTCTAGTCGCACGGGACATGGCCGAACTTCCGTCCAGCTGTCAGACGCGAATCATTGTGGGGAATCCCCACGAAGCGATTCAGTTGTTGTTGCCGCGGCTCTACGATACTGCTCCACCGGACCCCTGGGTCGCGCCGACGGCACGGCTTGGTCATGGTGTCAAACTCGGTGCCGGAGTCAGGATCGAAGACTACGTGGTGCTTGGAGACGGCGTAAAGATTGGTGATGGAACGCGGATTTATCCGCATGTGACAGTGTACAGCGGCGGCGAGATCGGCGCGCGTTGCGCCATCCACTCTGGTGCACGTATCGCGAGTGACGGATTCGGTTACGTCTTCCGCAACGGGCAGCACGAGAAGATCCCGCACGTCGGTGGCTGCATCATCGGCGATGACGTGGAGATTGGCGCGAACACTACGATAGACCGTGGGAGCATCGGCGACACAACCGTCGGTTCGGGGACGCGCATTGACAATCTCGTCCAGATTGGCCACAACGTACGAATAGGTTCGCTCTGTCTGTTGATGTCACAGGTTGGCATAGCGGGATCTGCCCGAATTGGGAACGGTGTGATAATCGCTGGCCAGGCGGGAATTGGTGGACACGTCACGATTGGCGACGGCGCTCGAATAGCGGGCCAGGCCGGCGTTTTTGGAGACGTACCTGCTGGCGAGTCGTGGTCCGGGTATCCGGCGCGACCGCACCGTGACTCGCTGCGCGCTACAGCCGCATTGTTCAAACTGACGTCAATGGTCAAGCAGCTCGAACGGCTGTTGAACGAGAAGGAACAGGCATGACTCGTCGCACGATTGATTCATCGGTAACAATCCGCGGCATTGGCCTGCATCTCGGTCGCAAGTGTGACCTTACCTTCCGGCCAGCGCCTTCGGGTTCCGGCGTTGTTTTCCGGCGGACAGATCTGCCTGGAAACCCGGAGATCAAGGCGCGCGTTGAAGAGGTCACAGCGACCGAACGTCGCACTCAGCTTGGTGAAGGGAAGGCGGCGATTCACACGGTCGAGCATGTGCTGTCCGCAACTGCGGCGCTTGAACTTGACGACCTCCTGATCGACATGAGCGGACCCGAACCACCGATTCTGGATGGCAGTTCGGCGCCATTCTACGATGCCCTGATGGGGGCGGATATTGTTGAGCAGGCGGGTGAGCCAGACTATCTGATACTTACGGAGCCGCTTCGCGTAATCGATGGCAATTCGGTCTATGAGGCGCACCCCGCGGACGAGCTGTCACTTGACGTCACAATCGAGTTTCCGCACCCGGTGATCGGGCGGCAAGTTGGACGCTATGTTGTAGGACGAGACAACTATCGCAGAGAACTTGCCGGGGCGCGCACCTTCGGCTTTCTGAGCGAAGTTGAGGAGCTCCGTGCGAAGGGTTTGATCAAGGGAGCGTCGACCGACAACGCGGTGGTGCTGGATGACGTTGGCGTGGTTGCCAACGAACTGCGCTGGGAAGATGAATTCCTGCGACACAAGGCGCTTGACTGCGTGGGCGATCTGGCACTTGCCGGCGCGCGAGTCCACGCGCGGATAGTTGCGGTCCGACCAAGTCACCGTGGGACGGTGACGCTTGTAAGAGAGATGGTGCGTGCAGGTCGGCGCTCCACGTCAACGAAGAAAGGAGTGAATAGTATGGCTGGCACGATGTCGATCGAAGAGATCATGAAGGTGCTTCCGCACCGGTATCCGTTTCTGCTCATCGATCGTATTCTGGAAATTGAAGGGAAGCAGCGCATCGTCGGGATAAAGAACGTGACGATCAACGAACCGTTCTTTCAGGGACACTTTCCTGGACATCCCATCATGCCTGGCGTCCTCATCATTGAGGCGATGGCGCAGGTCGGCGGAATGTTGCTGATGGGTAGCCTCGAAGAGGCGGCTCAGAAGGTTGTTTACTTCATGTCGCTCGACAATGTGCGGTTCCGGAAGCCTGTGAGGCCGGGGGACCAGCTACGCTTCGAACTCGACGTGATCCAGATTCGCGGCGCGGTGTGCAAGATGCGCGGCGTCGCGAAGGTCGACGGAGAGCTGGTGGCTGAGGCGGATATGGCTGCGATGGTGCGTGATCGATGAAACCGCGAATACATCCGAGCGCGATCATCTCGCCATCGGCCAAACTCGGCGTCGATGTTGAGGTCGGACCGTTCGCAATTATCGGCGACGACTGCACGGTCGGGGACGGCTGTGTCATCAGCGCCCGCGCAACGCTTGAACGATACGTTACTCTCGGCAAGAACGTAAAGGTCGGGATCGGAACTGTATTGGGCAGCGATCCTCAGGATCTGAAATTCAAAGGCGAGCGTACGACTGTTGAGATCGGTGACAACACGGTAATTCGGGAGTACAGCACTATAAACCGCGGTACGTCACAGTCGTTCAAGACGAGCGTCGGACCGAACAGCTTTATAATGTCGTACGTGCACCTGGCGCATGATTGTCATGTTGGAGAGGGTGTCATCCTTGCGAACATGGTTCAGCTCGCCGGCCACGTCACCATCGAGGATCGCGTGATCCTTTCCGGAATCACGGCGGTTCACCAGTTCACGCGCATCGGACGCAATGCGATCGTTGGCGGCTGCTCCCGGGTTTCGAAGGACGTACCGCCGTTTGTGAAAGCGGTCGGCAATCCGATGAAACTTTACGGCCTCAATTCAATTGGATTGCAGCGGAACGGCTTTTCTCCGGAGACGATACTGGAATTGAAGCGCGCGTATCGATTGCTCTTCCGTTCGGACTTGAATATTTCCGATGCGATCGAGCGCGTAAATGTGGAAGTCCCGCAGATTCCGGAAGTGGTACAGCTTATTCGATTCCTCGAGTCGAGTGAGCGCGGAGTCGCAATTTGAACCCGATTCGCGTCGGCGTAATTGGAGCTGGTGCGCTCGGATATCATCACGTGAGGCTGCTTCGGCAGATGCCGGAGTTTCGACTATCCGGTTTTGTGGAGAGCCGGCCTGAGCGGGCCGCACAGGTCGCGAAAGAACTGGAGGTGCCGGCGTACAGCGATATTGAAACGCTGCTGGATGACGTCGACGCTGTGACCATAGTTGTGCCCACGCCGCATCATTTTGCCGTGGCGCGGAAGGCGCTCGAACGTGGCAAGCATGTCCTGATCGAGAAGCCGATTACCGCGACGGTGGAAGAAGCGGATGAATTGCTGGAGGTTGCAGCGCGTACTGGCGCGATAATACAGACTGGTCATGTGGAACGGTTCAACCGGGCGATCCGCGCGGCGCTTCCGTATGTGCAGCACCCGCGGTTCATCGAGAGTGACAGGCTCGCACCGTTCAACGTGCGCGGCTCGGATGTGGCCGTAGTTCTCGATCTGATGATTCACGACATCGATTTGATTCTCACGCTGGTGAATTCGGTGGCGGGTAACATTGCAGCAGTCGGGATTCCGGTGCTCACGCAAACGGTGGACATAGCGAATGCACGAATCACCTTTGACTCGGGCGCGGTTGCAAACATCACGGCAAGTCGGATCTCGAGAGAGCGCGTGCGGAAAGTTCGCATATTCCAGCCCAGCGGATATCTGTCACTGGATCTCGGTGCGGGGAACGGCGAGTTTTTCAGACTGAAGAAGACAACCGACCTTCATGCGTTGGTCGCGAGTGGCGGAACGCCGGAGCTTACGGACTTTGTAGAACGAATCGCACTCGAAGCTCCTGAGGGCGAGCCACTGAAGCTTGAATTCGAGAGTTTCGCTGCAGCGCTTTCGGGGGAGTCGCCGTTGGTGGTGAGCGGCGCTGACGGACGTCGGGCGCTCGCGGTGGCGCTGCGCATCGTTGGTGACATAGAGCGTAACGCCCCGTCGCTCGGTGCGTGAGGTACTCTTCGTCGCCGGAGAAGCATCCGGCGACATGCATGCGGGTAGCGTTGCGGCGCACCTGCGTGAGATACGTCCCGATCTGACGACTGCGGGCGTGGGCGGGCCGCACATGCGCTCGAGCGGCGTCGTGATTACGCGGGACTACGCCGAGCTGGCGGTGATGGGCTTTGCCGAGGTGCTGAAGCACATCCCGAAGCACGCAAAACTGCTCAGCGAACTTCGCGCTCGCATCGCCAGTGGTGACGTGGCAGCGGTCGTTCTGATTGACTACCCGGGCTTCAACATGAAAGTTGCCGCAGCCGCACAGGCCGCGGGCGTGCCGGTGCTCTACTACGTAACACCGCAGGTATGGGCATGGGGAGCTGGACGGCTACCGAAGCTCGCAAAGCTCGTAACCAAAGCGGCGGTGATCCTGCCGTTCGAGCAGCCGTTGCTGGAAGGGTATGGCATAGACGCAACGTTCGTTGGGCACCCGCTGCTTGATCGGGCCGGCAATCTTTCGTCGCGTGACGAAGCGCGCGCGCGATTGGGAATTTCAGAGGCTGAGCGTGTCCTTGCCCTTTTTCCCGGAAGCCGCGGTCAGGAGATCGCCAGACATTTTGCGCCGTTTATCGAAAGCGGTCGCGAGCTGGCGCGACGCTATCCTGGGCTGCGCGTTATTGTGCACGCAGCACCAACAGTCGATCTCACCGAGTTGGACTGTCCGTTTGAAATCGTACATGGCGCGTCGTTCGACGTTCTTCGCGCTGCCGACGTCGCGCTGTGCAAGAGCGGCACGACTACGCTCGAGGCGGCGATTGCGCAGTGTCCGATGGCGGTTGCGTATCGTACCGGCGCACTGTCGTACGCGATTGCTCGTCGCGTGGTGAAGATACCGTATATCGGACTTGTAAACGTCGTCGCAGGTCGAGAGGTTGCGCGCGAAT
>JBDTAZ010000139.1:0-39013 GCA_039924325.1 Gemmatimonadaceae bacterium | reverse complement strand
TCATAGAAATAACCATCGGCGGAAACACCTTGCTCTTCGCGAGCGGCTGCGCAATCGTATCTCCGCCAGCGATGCTGGCTCGGCTGGCCATGATCGCGTCCTGAATCACGCGATTACCAGCGGTCTTCGCTGTAATCTCGAGACCGTCCAGGATGCTTACGCCGGAGCTAATAAGCGTTCCGAGCGTACGCGTGAATCGTGACACGGCGCTCTTCCGAAGTACGCCACCGAGGATCGGAACGTTGAGGAGTATTTTATCGATGCGCAGCTTGCCGTTCGGTGTCGTGTAGTACTTCATCAATGCCGTTACCGAACCGGCTATGATGGCGGCGAAGAGCCACCAATACCCCTTGAGGAGTTTTGATGCACCAATGACGATACGAGTTGGCAACGGAAGCGCCAGTCCGACGGATCCGAACAGATCCTGGAAGACAGGGATAACGAAGAGTAGCAGTGTGGTGACAGCGATGAACGCCACAGACATGATGACGCCGGGGTAGATCATCGCGCCCTTCACCTTGCGTATCAAGGCGTCGTTCTTTTCCATGAATGTCGCGAGACGCATAAGGATGGTATCGAGAATACCACCGGCTTCACCAGCCGCGACCATGTTCACGTACAATTCGCTGAATGCCTTCGGGTGTTTCCGCAGAGCGTCGGCAAGTGTGTGCCCGCTTTCCACATCGAACACGACCTCGCGCGTAACTGACGCGAGTGATGGGTTATCGGTCTGCTTCGACAGAATATCGAGCGCCTGCACGAGGGGCAGTCCCGAGTTGATCATTGTCGAGAACTGCCGAGTGAAGATGACGATGTCGCGTGTCTTGATGCGACCAAGCCGTTTGCGCTTCTTCTTCGCCTCGTCTTCGATTTTGACGAGGGTCAGTCGTTGGCGGCGCAGCTGGGAAATGACATCATCTTTTGATGCCGCTTCGATTGTTGCTGACTTGAGTTCTCCGCCTGCAGAACGGGCGGTGTATGCAAATGTTGGCATCGGTTATCTCTTGGCCGAGTAAGGCGTTTGTGCCGTACCGCGTACTGGTCCGTCCTTGCCTGGCTCGCCTTCGGCATTCACGCCGGTCATGCGCATGAATTCCGCCGGATCGCCGGAGACACGCATGCACTCTTCACCAGAGACCTCGCGCGCCATGTACAGGGCGTAAAGTGAATCGTTCAGTGTTTGCATTCCGTATTTCTTGCCGGATTGCATGGTAGAGTAGATCTGGTGAACCTTGTCGTCACGAATCAGCGCCCGCACAGCCTGGTTCATTACGAGGACCTCCGCGGCCATCGCGCGAGCTCTGCCGCCAACCCGCTGAACGAGCGTCTGGCATACGATCCCCTCAAGCACGAAAGCGAGCTGCGCGCGAACCTGCGACTGCTGGTGACTCGGAAACACGTCAATGATGCGGTTGATTGCTTCGGCGGCCGAATTGGTGTGGAGTGTCGCAAATGCGAGGTGGCCGGTTTCCGCGATCGTGAGTGCAGCCTGGATCGTCTCCAGATCGCGCATCTCACCGATCAGAATGACATCGGGATCTTCGCGCAACGCGTACTTGAGCGCCGTCGCGAACGACTTGGTGTCCGTGCCAACCTCACGCTGGTTGACGATGCAACCCTCGTGACGATGGATGAACTCGATGGGGTCTTCAACCGTGATGATGTGACCACGGCGCTCGCGATTGATTTTGTCGATCATCGCGGCGAGAGTCGTCGATTTTCCAGATCCAGTGGGGCCAGTGACCAGAACGAGCCCGCGCGGCCGTTCCGCCATCTTCGCAACGGCCTGGGGAAGCTTCAAATCGTCGAAGGTTCGCACCGTAAACGGGATCTGTCGGAATACGATCGAAACTGAGCCGCGCTGTTTGAATACATTGCCGCGGAACCGCGCGAGGCTCGCGAGTCCGAACGAAAAGTCCAGCTCATCTTCGAGTTCGAAGCGCTTTTTCTGCTGATCTGTAAGTACCGAATACGCCAACTGAAGGGTTTCCTTTGGCGTCAACGGAATCGGATAGTTCGAGTCGGTGATGTCTCCGTTGATACGCAGTTTGGGGCGCGTATTGCAGACTATATGAAGGTCGGATGCACCTCGTTCAATCATCTCCTCGAGCAGTGCGCGCAAGCTCAACTCCTGAGAGCGCGCTGGCGCCGCCGGGGTCGATATGCGCGCAGCGCTTCCAGCAGTCCCTGCCTGCGCCGACGGGCGCGCAGCAGCTGGTGCTCCTGGAGCCGCGGCCTGTGCCGCAGATGGAGCCGCAGATGGAGCCGCAGATGGAGCCGCGGACGGAGCCGCGAATTTTGATGTAGCAGCAGGTGCGGTCATTTGAGCTTGCGTTTGAGTGCGTTGCCCAGGCAGCCGGACATCGGCTTCTGGTGGGACTGTATTGACAGTGACTGGGTCACGCGGCGGTCTCACGGATCACTTGTTCAAGTGTCGTAATTCCCTTCAGTACCTTGAGCCATCCGTCCATGCGAAGGGTCAACATTCCTTCCGTGATAGCGGCTTCGCGTATCTGGTCTGCGTCTCCATTCTTCATGATTATTTTGCGCAGCCCTTGAGTCACAAACATGACTTCGTATAGACCCTGGCGCCCCTTGAGGCCGGTACCTGCGCAGTTATCGCAACCCTTGCCTTTGAAGAACGGGAGTTCACCGATAGTGGTATCCAGTGACAGACCCTTCAGGTGAGGGGCTGCCTCGGATGTGGCGCGAGACCGGGCATCATTCAGCGACTCGGGCGTGAACCGCAGCTCACGGAGCGTAGTGGTCGCCTTGACCTTGGCTCCGCTGAGTTCGAGGTCGTCCGGGACATAGCGTGTAGTGCAATTCGGACAGATTCGACGAACCAGACGCTGTGCAAGAATCAGGTTGAGCGCGCTGGCAACGTTGAACGGCTCCAGACCCATGTCGAGCAGACGCGTAACCGTTTCGGGTGCCGAATTGGTGTGCAACGTGCTCATGACAAGGTGGCCCGTGAGGGCAGCCTTGATCGCAATACCACCTGTCTCCAGATCACGGACCTCACCGACCATGATGATGTTCGGATCCTGACGAAGGAATGCCTTGAGCGCAGCGGCGAAACTCATTCCCACTTCGGTGCGGACCTGCACCTGGTTGATTCCGTAGATGTTGTACTCAACGGGATCTTCCGCCGTCATGATGTTCACATCGACCGTGTTAACCTTGGATAGCGCCGAATACAGAGTCGTCGTCTTTCCAGATCCCGTAGGTCCCGTAACAAGAACCATCCCGTACGGATTCTGAACGGCTTCCATCAGCTCACGCTCGGCGCGCGGCTCGATTCCGAAGGTCTCGAGATCGAGCGTAAGGTTTCCCTTGTCGAGAATACGCAGCACGACTTTTTCACCGAACAAGGTGGGCAAAGTCGAGACACGGAAGTCAATGACCTTTCGACCGATCTTGAGCTTGATGCGACCGTCCTGCGGAACGCGACGCTCGGCGATGTTCAGGCCGGCCATGATCTTGAAACGCGAGATGAGCGCCGGACGCATCTTGAACGGTGGTTTCATCACCTCGCGCAAAACACCGTCAACGCGATAGCGGACGCGCAATTCCTTCTCGAAACACTCGAAGTGAACATCGGACGCGCCCTTGTGAAGAGCGTCCGTAAGAATCGCGTTGATGAGCTTGACGACGGGGGCTTCGTTGACTGCGACAGTAAGCGCCGCTGCCGTCATTTCCTCCTGCTCTTCCTCGACCATCTCGACGTCTTCGTCGGCGCCGAAGTCGATGTCGTCGAGCAGGTTCTCCATCCCGGTGTCTGGAACAGCGCCTTCGGGATACACGCGCTCGATCATTGTGCGCAGCGTGTATTCGCCAGCAATGACGGGATAGATGTCCGACCGCGTCCGGAACTTGAGATCGTCGATGACGCGGATATTTGTCGGATCCGCCATCGCAACGTAAAGAACTCGACCTTCTCGCTTTAGCGGAAGCACGAGATGATTGACCGCAATCTCCGCTGGAATCAGCCGGACAAGTGCAGGGTCGATATCAGACTTCGTGAGATCGACGGCAGGGATCTTGTACTGACGTGCAAGCAGACGGGTGAGCGTCAGCTCCTCGATGATTCCCAGTTTGACGAGAGTATAGCCAAGGCGGCCGCCATTTACGCGCTGCTCCTGGAGAGCCTGCGCAAGCTGTTCGCGACCGATAAGCCCTTCAGAAACGAGCAGTTCACCGATGCGTTCCGCGCTCTGCGGGATGGGCGCGACTGTCGTAGTCATCGCTCAGGCCTCGACGACACGGCCCGGGGGTCGATGACAGCGTTCCGTGGGCGTGGAACGCGCGAGAATGTCACTCTTGGCGCCAGTTTTCTCAAGGTACTTGCGGTAAGAAATGGAACCCGCCGCAGCTCGTTCAATGAACCGAACGGGCCGAACGAGTCTCGATCTGCAACAATGAGACGACCCATCCCCGCTGGCAGCAAACCAATAGCATCGATCTCTGCTCCCGTTGCGCGGTCCAGGTCGACTACAGCGTTGGAGTCTCGGTTGATCTGACCTGATCTTGAAGCGGAGGTTGTTTTTCGGACGGGCGTTCGACGAATCGTCGAGGACTTACCGACGCGTTTCCTGGCCTGATCGGCAGGGTCGGCGACGTAGCTGCCATAATCGGACTTTTCCGGACCGTGACTGTGGTTGAGGCTTCGCCATACTCGGACGGATGATCCCAGCAGCGCGACGAGCCCAAAAAACAGGAGCGCCTTCCGTTCGGCAGGAGTTGCCATCGGGACAAGTTCAGCCGAAAAAATGCGGCGCGAGGAATCAGGAATCCCCGCGCCGCATCATTACATGGAAGGCTTACCAGGCGCCGACGCCCGAGGCGGGCTGGCAGCTTCGTACATATGAGCTAGGGTTGGCTAGTGACTAGAGCCGCCGCGACGTCTCCGACGATGCCAAGGGACTTTGCGGAGATCTTGTCCATAGTATCGGCCAGCGTGTGATGGTAGTTCTCAGAGGGTGACTCGTAGTCGATGTCGATCACGTCGATCACCCGCAAGCCCGCCTGGAGCAGCGGTATATGATCGTCCGTGACTGCATACTTGGCTTCGGGGATGAAATACTTGGAATAACCGAGATCGGCCGCCGTATTCCACACGCGTGAGACTACCTCCGGGGCGCGGGCAACGGAGTTCTGTTCCTGATAGATGTCGAGTTCCTTGTCGCCGATCATGTCGAACAGCACGCCAAAGATCGGCTGGTAGCCCGGGGACGGGAGGTGTGAGGCGAAGTACGTGGAGCCGATCAGGACATCGACGTCCGGTGGCCCGAAGGTACCGTAGTCCTCTCCGTCGACGAAGAGGAGATCGACGCCGACGTTGGGGGGTGTCTTCTTGAGCAGATCGCCGAGCGCGACAAACAGGCCGACACCGGACGCACCATCGTTGGCTCCGAGGATGGGCTTTTTCCGATTGGCCGGATTCGGGTCGTTGTCTGCAACCGGCCGGGTATCCCAGTGCGTGACGTACAGGACACGGTCGGTAGCAGTCGGACGGAATCGCGCGAGGATGTTACGCATCGGGATGCTGTCGCCGTTTGCGAGCTTGTGCATCCAACGCTGTTCGATGACAGTGTCTGCGCGCGTGCGCATTTGAGCTACAATCCAGTCGCCGGCCTTCTGCCAACCTGGCGAGCCGGGAACTCTCGGGCCGAATGAGACCTGAATACCCGCGTAATTGTAGGCGGCCTGACCATCAAAGCCTGTTTTGGTCTTCTGGGTGCAGGCGGCCATTGAGACAATCGCCAGTGCAGCAAGTAATCGATTCATACCCATACCTAGTGTGTGTCCGGAAAGATACAGCGACGCGGTTGAAGCGGTTGGTACGGCTTAGTGCATTTCACCGGAATAGAACTGCAAGTGGAGAATGGCACTGAGTACAGTCTGCGTGAACTCCCTGCTCAGATTGTTGTCAAAGCTCTGAACCCTGGAAATGACGAAGCTTGACGTCATTGTATCGGAGACATCGGTGTCCGCAGTGAACGACGCAGATCGACGACCATTGTCAGTCAATCTGCTGCGTCCCAGTGCAGCCAGCGGGTTGATGACGTAGCTCTCTCCCCTGCTATTCTGGAAGGATATGCGCGCGCGCAGATCACTGTGCGGATGCCACTGCGGCGGAAGCGTGAACGCACGAGAGACGTCGGCGTTCACGTCGATTGATTTCCCGCTTCCCGCAGCGCCCGGTCGATTGTCCAACCGCTGGATCAGGTTGGCACCGAATGAAGTTGTCGTTGGATGCGAGCCAGTCCAGATCGCGCTTAGCGAAATCGGGTAACTGCGGATTCTCGTTTCGCCGTTATCGCCATTGTCCTCTGCAAACTCACCGACGCTCGTCAGCGTCTGACGCGTCCCCGCAACACGAGCGCTAGCGGTGAAGGCTTTTATAAGCGCGGTCGAGTCGGTCGTGTGGGTAGTCCAGCGCAGCGCGACGTCCGGGAACACCAGCTGCGTTACGTTTCCGACATCCTGCGTGTTATCGGAAGCGAGAGTCCAGGTTCGCATGCTGATTCGCTGCAAATGATTGGTGATGGTGGCGCCGAACGGCAAGCTGATCGTCTGCGACATCGACAGCTGGTTGTTGAGCCCCGCACTAGTTGCCTGCTCCGCGCCAATGTGGCGGAACTGCGCTATGTCGCCAAATCCCAATTGATACAATAGTGGCGCGCCCTGCGCCGCGCCGCTGTAGGCAGTTAGGATGTCCCGATCGAGAGATACATCCAGCGGCTGGAACGCGTTCAGGAATCCTCGAAGTCCCATTGGGAGGGGTACCATGCCGGCAAGCGAACGGAAATCAACCGTGAAGCCGAGGTTGGTATTTTGAGTACCACCAATCTGGCGCGGAATACGGAACGTTCCAAGCGAGTCCATAGACCGGATGAAATCCAGAGTGTTCGGGTCGTGCAGCATGTTGTAGTTCGAGCTTGTATTGAAGCGCGCCTTGAACCAGGGGAGTGGAGCGATACTGTAGTTCACCTGTGTTCCCACATTGCGTTCACGCTCCAGCCCGGTATCGAAGCCGGCCAATCTATTTCGCTCGCTCGCATCGACCAGACCGAGGGTTGGATAATCTGAATATGTCCTGAGATCCCGTAGCGACGACAGATTGAATCGTATGGTTCCGTTCCGCAGTGGATGGAATGCAATCGCTCCACCGTTGCGAATGGTATTCGTCAATCCATTAACGACACGCGCAGTGTCGTCAATCGCATCGGCAGGCTTGAGGTAGGTAAGGCGGCGATCGTTTCCGTTCTCGTAGGTCGATGTAAGGTAGAACTCGCTCGGAAGGATCGACGCCAGCGATGGCGAAAGCGATCGAATGAGATTGTAATCAAGGCCGACACGGAGATCATGGGCGTGACCGTCCTCATATTCGCTTCTTGCGTTGGCGGAAGTGAAAGTTCCCTGCATACTCAGATTGTTCAGGACCGGTGCAAGTGTTCCGCCCAGTACTGGTGTCGCGCGTTTCACTCCAAACGTGACGGATGTCGCCGCACTTTTCGGCGTTCGCAGGCCGGGGACGGCGCTGGCGTCGATGTCCGATTGTGTCAGATAGGTTGGGTCGCTCGATGCGCCGCTGTAGTTGATTGTGACCGGGATCGAATATCCGAGTGAGCGCGGCAGCAGTTTTTCCAGCCTGAACGCTGCGCTGATGTCCATGGTGTTGTCAGTGAGAAACGTGGGCTGGTCGCCGAGCTGTCTGAAATTTGGGTCGCGACGAGTGACATTCAGCCGTACATCGGCAAAATCAGACGCGGTGATTCCAAGTGCAACCTGACCCGCAAATCCAGCTGCATCGACTACGCCACCGAGACGAATGTCATCAACCCAGAGCTCGAGCGTGTCAGCGGGTGTGATCGGACTCGCGACGGCAGTCCCCGGAACGCGCACCATGCCAACCGCAATTTCCTGAATCGCCGCAAGGTTTGGCGGATTGACACCGGGATCCGTCGTGTACACCATGTAGCCATCGGAGCATGCTGCGTAGAGCGCACTGGTCGCGGTCGTCGGCTGGAACGGAGTATTCGCGATCAGGACGGAATCGTCGCCGGTACAGGTATTCCGCTGTAACCCGCGGAGGTAGGCATTCTGAATCTGAGCACGGAGCGCGATGAGCTTACTGAAGTCCACACGAATCTCGGGCTGCCATGCGGCGGGGCCTGCTCCGCTTCCTGGCAGAGTGGTGTGATACATGTAGAAGTTCGTTTCGTCGTGCCCAATCTTGACGTAGAACTGGAGTTCTCCGTTGTTTCCCCATCCGGCGCTCACACCACGAGCCCAAAGTCTCAGCTCCTTGTAGCCGAGAAAATTCTTCTGACCTTCGGGGAACCTGTAATACGCTTCGGCGCGATCGAACGTGTTGAGCCCGCCCGCGACGATTCGCAGCGAGTGTTCATTGATCAGCACACGGGACGAAGTGATTGCAGTCGCCTTGAGATCTGGGAGGTTGCCGACACCGGGTGGTGAGTCATAGTTGATCCCGCTCGAGACACCGCGATCCTCGGTCCCGACTGTACCGACGGTGACAAATCCAATTCCCGGTTGCTCGCCTGCAATTCCATGGACTGGCACGTCGTTCCGTTTGAGCCACGGGGCTCCGCTCAAACGAAGGCGATCGAGTGCGACCTGGCTGAATGAACTATCAGGGAGGCCTGCACCGGAGATCATCGTGATCCGTAGCGCGCGTGCGCGACGCAGAAGAGGCGCGTTGAGAGTGTCGTCAGGCGAACGGAAGGGAACGCGCACAAAAACCCAGCAGACGGGCGGACCTGCCACCTCGCCGCTTCTCACCGGACGAGCGATGCACTTGCCGACGCGGTTGTACTTCCGCGGATCCGAGAGATCCACCACGAACCGGCGAATCTGTTCCTGCTCGCGTTGGGCGCTCGTGAGGTTCAGGACATTGTCGCCGTCAAGATCCTCTTCATCGAGGCGACCGTTGCCAACGGTGCAGTTCGCGCGCGTGTCGCCGAGCTGGTAGAGCGCTCCGTACTGATTGCGACAAATGTCGAATCGCGACACGGTGCGCGGTATCGGTACCTGGCCTGCAATGGTGTCTGCTATGACGACGAGGCTGTCTCTATCTCCGGGCAAACCGATATCGTTGACGTTCGCGTTGAACGTCCGGGAAAACGGATCGCGCTCGCTGTCCAGGTGGTCGTATCCCGCGAGCCGTCTCCCGGTCATTGTTGTATCGCGGAGCATGCGATTCACCGCCAGAATCCGCACCGTGTCGGGCTGCAGTGCAACTGAATTCTCGGAGATCTCACCGACGTCGAATACGAGCGTGGGATTTTTGGAACGCCCCGCGGATGCCGTATCAACGAGAGCCCAGAACTCGAGGTTTTCGGTACGTGACACGTCTGCGCCGGACGGACTCAGAGACGTGCGGATCGAACGCCACCGTCGCCCGGTCGCAGTTTCTCCAGTATTCCAGTGGGCATTGCTATTGGGATCGTTGCGCAAGCCGAGCGAAAGCGGGAACATGGTGAGCCAGAGTATCTGCTCTGGTGCGGCTGCACCGACTCCCGCGAATTCGACTTCCGGATCAATCTTGTCGATAGTGAATTGCAGCTGCCGACCGGTGGAGTCGCGCACGTTGGTCTGATACGCCATCTGTGCCGCGCGATTCAGATCGAGCGTGTTTGTGCCGAACCGAGCGAGAACGTTGTGGGCGACAGCCGGTTGACTGCTATAGTACCAGTATTGGTCACCGAGCAGTACATCGAGACCGCCCGCTTCCTCGAAAGACTCGAGATACGCTTGCTGCCTCGGGTTGGGTTGCGGTTTGCTGGCCGCGAACTCGCCAGCCAACGACACATGCGACGGGACGTCTGTGTGTCCGTATGGTAAGCGGGAAACGAATCGCGTCAGCGGGTCCGCGTCGAAATTCATCGTCGTGTTGATGCCAGCGATCAGCATCGATTGCGGCTCAAGCCCGAGCGCGGGGCGCGTGTATGTGCTCTTCTGTGATTGGGAAAGTGCCAGGATGTTGATCTGTCCGTTTTCGAGCGGTATCTCGAGCGACGATCCGAGAATGGATGTCGGTGTTTCGACGAACAGTGGATTTTCCTCGAACTGAACCGTTACCTGGCGAGATCGTTCGAAGAGAGTATCGGGGCGCGCGAAGTTGACCCGACCGAGATCGTAATCGACCGAGTAATCGCTGCCTCGCGCGAGGAGCACGTTGTCGACGAGGATGCGTTCGGAGTTGGGGCGAACCTGGACAGCACCTAGTGAGAGGGTACCGTTGGTACCGTTGCTCTGAGCCTGATAACGCAATCGCAGGTGATACACTGCGGCCGGTCTCTGTGAGGTTATGAGATAGTCTGCTGGTGTGGTGTAGACAGTGTCGTTGTGTGGATTGCCGGGGCCTGCGAGACCTGTGCTCGCGAACGGTTGAACCGATGGAAAGACGAGGAACTGATCCCGGATGGTCGACGTACCGAAGGCGCCGACGCCGAGCGCGAAGTCCGGATCTGTTGGTCTCGGCCAGAGCCGATTCTCGACGTCGAATGTCGAGCTGTTGGTCGGCTGAGCGAGCCCGAACAACTGGAGATAGGTCGCAGCACTTCCGGCGACCGGTTTTTCCTGATCCGTGGCGTTTCCAGTTACGACCTTGACTGACACGCTCTGGCGAACCACATCGCTTCCACCAAGCCGATACACTGAACGAATTTCGCGACGAAACGCAGGGTCGGTCGGTTGCACGTTCGGATCCCATAGAAGATTCGCGAACTGGTCGTGATTCGGTGAATACTCCAAGTCCGGAGTACCGCCTGTCGAGATATGAGTCGTCTCGACCCCGTTGATGCGCAGCTTGTACGCGACGACAAGCCGCTCGTTGTTGAGCGAGAGCGGTCTGACGAGGGCGATCCAGAGCCGCGACGGATCTACGTAGTAGTCCACCCCTTCGCGCAGGTATTCGTAAACCTGGCCCTTTTGCGAACGAGGATCGCCAAGAATGCGAAACTGGGGTCCGTTGGGGTTCGGGGGCTGTCCGCCGATCAGCAGTCGATACACAAACAGTTTGACCGGTCGCAACGTATCGGGCAGTGTGGCCGCGAGGTGGCTCATCTGTTGTCGATTGAGGATGTCGATGTTCGGATATCCAGCGAACAGTTTCGGATCGACTGTGAAGAAGAATCGACGTGGCTCGAACTGATAGTCCTCTACCGTGCGATCGACAGCCTGCAGGACGTGATCTCCAACAGTGAAGACTCTGTCGCGAACGACGTTCCCCTTTTGCTGCGCAATGATGCTACGGAGCTTGATTCCCTCGCCGAGGTTGGCGATGGCCTGAACGCCGTAGTTGCCACTTGGGATTGCAGCGGTAATGAATCTCGATGGCGGTGGTTGGAAGGTGACGTTGCCGACTTCCAGTTTCTCTATGAATTCGTTCGGCTTGCCTTCGAACGCGATCGATATCGTGTTGGACGCGTCGAACTCACGTTGCGAGTCATAGTCGACGTTGACGTGCACGCGGTCTGCTACGACTCCGGCCGATCGAATCGCGTACTGAAAGTCGATTGTTGGCTCGAAATTGGACCGACAGGTATTGGCGGTGAGGAAATACGTGGCGCCGCGGCAACGGTTTGTCTCGTCCTTCTCGTTCCGGAATTCGAGGCGGGAGTCGACCTGAATCCCCAGGTCGGCGTAGTCCCCGAACAACCCTTGGTCACCTGCTGGGCTCCTCGGTTTTCGCAGTTGAGCGTCGGCGGCGGATAGCGGTTGCGGGAGGCTTGAGGCAAAGCTCTGGGCAGCGACCTGGCCCCATACGGATTCGAGTATCGAACGACTGTTCAACTGGAAGGCTGTCGCACGGGCTGCCTGGATCTGCGCTTCCGCTTCTCGATACAGTGCCGCGTCGGCGCGGGTCTGGAGGACTGGTAGGCGGAGGGGGAGAGTATCCTTGCCGATCCGGACGCGTAGGGGCGAAGGATTCCGGGTTGTGGTGTCCTTTACTTGCGCGCTAAGCGGCGTCGCGAACGCGGACGCCAGTGCGAGAATCACGGCGGCAGCGCGTGCGAGCAAGAGGACCGATGCCCTGCCCCGGCGCGCGTCCCGTGACCCAGGGGACGCGTGCTCTCTCCGGCGCTCAGACGAATGGAGCCCGGGGGAGACCCACCCTGTAAATTTCACCTCGTGAAGATACTCTCCAGATACGTCCTCAAGGAGCACCTGGGGCCTCTCACATTCGCGCTCACCGCTTTGACTTCGCTGCTGCTGCTGAACTACGTCGCGAAGCAGTTCGCGAACCTGGTCGGCAAGGGGATCCCCTGGTCGGTGGTGGCGGAGTTCTTTGTTCTCTCGGTTCCCTTCACAGTAGCCCTGACGCTTCCGATGGCAGTGCTGGTCGCGACGCTACACGCGTTCAGCCGGATGGCGTCGGAGAATGAGATTACGGCTCTAAAGGCGAGCGGGGTCAGCCTCAGCAAGCTGATGACACCAGTACTGATTGCTGCGGCGGGTGTCACCGTATTCATGATCATCTTCAACGATCAGATACTGCCGAGGACGAATCACCAACTTGCGGTACTTCAGTCCGACATCGCACAGAAGAAGCCCACCTTTGCACTGCGCGAACAGGTCATCAACGAAGTGAGCCCCGGAAAGCTCTTTCTCCGCGCCAACCGTCTGGACGAGGGGTCCAATCTGATGCGCGGCGTGACGATTTACGATATGAGCGACCCGACGCGACATCGAACGATATATGCTGACAGCGGCAACATGGCACTTGCTCGTAACCAGAGCGACCTGCTGATGACGCTGTACCATGGAAGCATGCAGGACGTACCGGTTACGACTCCTGATCAGTTGCAGCGGTTGTTTTTCAACGTCGATCTGATAACTGTGAAGGGAGTTGCGAATCAGTTCCAGAAAACTGGTGAAGGGCAAACCAAGGGTAACCGGGAGATGTCGGTTTGCGAGATGCAGCGCGAGGTGATGCGGGGTCGTGCGCAATACATGGCTGCGCGTAACGACTTCCTGCATGGTCTGCAGACTGCGCGCGAAAACGGCGTGAAGTTGATGCCGAATCTGTACGCGACCGACACGAAACTTCCCTCGAGCCTGTCGCTTGGTGGACTTTACTGCGGATTGCTCCGAAAGATTGAGGTGAAGAAGCTTGGCGCGCAGCCGGCGCCGGTGGTGACACTAGCAGCGTTGGCAACGCCGCAAAAGCCCAAGCGAGTAGTACCCGATCGCGGCGCGGACGCGCCGCCTCTCAAGCAGACGAGAATACCAGCGACGACGCCGACGCAAAAGCCGGTGGCAGCGCCGACGCCGACCACGCTAAGCCCCGTTCTCGGGCGAATCTCTGCCGCGGGCGACACGGGGCCATCATCGGATGTAACACCCAGCACGCTAGAAGTTGCGCGTATTCGTCTATCAGACGCGCGGACGCTGATCGACGGATATGAGATCGAGATCCATAAGAAATTCGCGCTTGCTGTGGCGTGCTTTGTATTCGTGATGCTCGGCGCACCAATAGCGCTACGGTTCCCGCGCGGTGGTGTGGGCCTTACACTCGGCGTCAGCCTACTGGTCTTCGCACTTTATTATATCGGCCTCACCGCCGGAGCGGCTGCCGCGTCTGCGGGATTGCTGCCGCCCTATATCGCGATGTGGGCCGCCAACGTGATTTTTGGCCTTGTCGCAGTAATTATGTTGTGGCGTATGGGCAAGGAAGGCAGTACAGCGCGTGGTGGAGACATGGCAGAAGTGTGGTCGAATTTGAAATCATCCTCGGCTCGGCTTTTGCGCGGAGTACACCTGTTGCCTGAACGCAGAAGCGACGCATGAATCTGAATCGGATAGTCAGTCCGCTCGATCGATACGTGTTCAGTGAATTCTGGCGCATATTCCTGACGACCTCACTCGGATTTCCGGTGCTGTTGATCGTCATCGACATCACAGACAACCTCAATACGTACCTTCAGCGCGGACTGCCGAAGTCGCAGCTTGCACTCAGCTATCTGTATTTTCTGCCGGATTCGATGTTCATGATCCTCCCGGCGGCGGTTCTGTTCGCAACGGTGTTTTCGATCGGTTCCATGACGCGGCACTCCGAGATAACGGCAGCGAAGGCGTCCGGGATATCTTTCTATCGGTTCATTGCTCCGATTTTCGCGGGTGCATTTTTCGCTGTAGCGCTCGGATTGTTACTCGGCGAGTGGGCGCCGCACACGAACAAGCGGCGCACCGAGTTGCTGGAAACACAGCGTTTCGCGAACAACTCCGACAGGTTCAACTTCGCTTACGCCGGGGATGCCGGCCGGGTCTACAAGATTGGCGGATTGCATCTTGCGACGAAGAAAGCAGACGGTGTTGACATAGAGCGGCAGGGCAGCGGGCCGGACTATCCCTCGTATGTCGCGACCGCAAGTGCTGCGGCGTACACGCCCAGAGGATGGGTGCTCGGCAGCGGCACAATGCATATCATCACCGGCGATGCTTCGGATGTGACCTTTACATTCGATTCGTTATATGACAAACAGTTCACGGAGAAACCGGAGGAACTTACGGCATCTGCCCGGGCTCCTGCGGAGATGGATTACGCAGAGCTTGGGCGGTTCATCAAGGCGATGGAGCGGTCCGGAACTGATGTCAATAAATGGCGGGTTGAGCGGATGCTCAAGATCGCAATTCCCGTCACAAGCCTTGTAATTCTACTTTTCGGCGCGCCGCTTGCAACTAGCACTCAGCGAGGTGGGACCGCGTATGGTGTGGGCATAAGCCTGGCGACGACGATAGTGTTTCTCATGCTGATTCAACTGACGAAGGCGGTTGGTGGTAAGGGGCTCATATCCCCTGAACTGGCCGCATGGCTGCCGAGCATTTTATTTGGGGTAATTGGATTGACGCTATTCGCCCGCGTGCGTACCTGAGTGCGGACATTAGACAAGGCCGCCGGGCCATTTTCGCGCGTAGGTGAGCGAGGCTATTTCGCAGCGGATATCGTTCGCGCACTGCCGGACTGGCGGACATACGGTCGCGAAACGGTCCGCCAGATGCGGAACATCGGTGTGGATTCGGTACCACTCACAATCATTGTCGCCGCATTCATCGGAGCTGTAACTGCGTTCCAGACCCGATATCAGTTGTTTGGTGGTGTGCAGCTTTCGGTTGTCGGGCTGATCTCCAGGCAGTCCATAATCCTGGAACTGGGCCCGCTGCTGACGGCGCTTGTGCTTACCGGAAGGGTTGGCGCCAGAATAACTGCGGAGTTGGGAACTATGCGAGTAACGGAGCAGATCGACGCTCTGGAGACGCTTGCGTATGACCCAATTGCGTATCTCGTGGTGCCGAGAGTTTTGGCGGCAATCATAATGCTACCGATCCTTACGGTGTTCGCGGACGGGGTCGGCGTGGGGATGGCATTTCTGACGTCGATCGTCGCAACGGATATTCTACCATCGGATTTCATGGCCGGACTTCAGTTGGCATTCGCGCCGTTTCAGATCATCTACTCACTCATCAAAGCCACCGTATTCGGTGCGGCGATCGCTTTTTTCTGCTCGTACGAGGGATACAACGCGAGTGCTGGCGCCGAGGGCGTTGGTCGGAGCACCGCTACTGCAGTCGTAATTACATCGGTGGCGATACTGGTCCTGGATGCTGTTACCGCGCTGCTTCTGGCGCCATACCTGCAAGCCTGAACTGAACTGAGATCATGAGAAAAACTCGCGACGACATTCTTGTCGGTGTAGTAATCGTGCTGGGACTTCTGGTCGCGATAGTCGGGTCACTGTGGCTGGCGCGGGGTGGGCTATCCAAGGGATATCCGCTGTACGCGAAGTTTGCGTGGGGTGCTGGTCTCAAGACAGGCGCCCCTGTCTGGGTGAGCGGCGCCACCGTGGGATACGTGTCGGATGTGAACTTCCGCCCGGACGGAACCCTTCTCACGGAATTGAGAATCACGAGCAGCCAGCCTATTCCGAAGGAAAGCGCCGCTTCGGTAGTACCGAACGGAATATTTGGCGACGTGGCCGTGAATTTCACGCCGAAAGCTACGGGAGCCAAATACGTCGAGGGTGACACCGTCGTGAGTGGACCTGTGGCAGCGGGCATCGCTCAACTGACGGCGAAGGCAGACTCGATAACGACATCTGTCGCGGCGCTGACCAGTGCGATGAACAAGGAACTCATCGCTGGTGGCGGACTCGCCGACTTGCGGATGACGCTCGCCGGAACAAATAGGCTGATGGGTCAGCTGAGCGCGATTGCGGCCACGCAGTCGACGCAACTCACGGAAACGATGACATCGCTCCGACGCGCGACTTCGTCGATTGATTCGGTGAAGATCGACTCGACGCTCAGGAATCTTCGTACCGCGAGTGGCAACATGACGTCGTTGACGCAGTCACTGGATTCGACCGGGCGCGCGTTGCATCAGATAGTGGCGAAGGTCGACAGTGGAAATGGGTCGGCAGCTAAGCTGCTCAACGATCCCGCTCTCTACAACGACATGCATGCCCTGCTTGGCAGAATGGACAGCCTGGTCGCCGATATCAAGAAGAATCCAAAGCGTTACATCAACGTTAAGGTGTTCTAGCACTGAGGCTGTTGGCGCGACGGACGCACGCGCGAAGGCGCTAGTACCCGAATTGTAGCGTCATCCGTGGATCCCGGCCGTCGGGGGATGACTGCTTGTAGGTCCGTTCCCTCGGCGGAATGACTGCCTAAACGACAATGCGCCGGCACGGGAATCCCGTACCGGCGCATTGCTTTGTTGCCAGGCCCGATCGCTACTTAGAAGCTGTAGCGGACGGAAAGCTGCATCTGGTAGTTCGATTCGATGTTCGCGAAATCGAACGTGGGTTGTGCGCCAGGCGTGAACTGATACAGCGGCTGAGTCTCATTGGCGCTTCCCTTGATCAGGGAGCCGGTCTTGTTGACCAGCGTATTTCCGCCGTAGAGCAACGTCACGTCGGAATACGTGAACGCCTGCTGACCCCAGTTCTTGTTTACGAGATTGAGGAAGTTGAAGACGTCGAGCTGGAGCGACAGGTGCTGACCGTTGAACGTAGGCAGCGCCTGGCGGAGGGAGACGTTCATGAGATTGGCCCACGGAGCTCTGCAGCTATTGCGCTTCATAAGCGTACCGCGCTGATCCTTCAGGCATGGCGTGCTGTTGATGAAATCGTTGAACGCCTGCGCTTCCTGCGCCGCGGTGTACTTGACGGTGGTCCCGCTCTTGATGTCGGCGAACTGAATTTCGTTGGGGTCCGTCGCATCCTTGGGGATGTAGATCGGATCATTGCTATAATTACCGTCGCCGTTCATGTCGCTGTAATTATTGTAGTCGTACGGAGAGCCTGAGCTACCGATGTACGTTAGCGACAGCGAAGTCTTGGTCTTGAAACTGTACGATCCCTGTGCCACGATCCTGTGCGGCTGATCGAAATCGGACGTACTGAGAGCAGTGCTTGACTCGTCACCGGCCCAACGCCGGCCGTAGCCGTAGTTTGACGCCGCGGTGCTCGACGTGAGCGCCTGGACGTCCTTCGCATTGGTGTAAGTGTAGAACAGTGACCCGCTCCAGTTGGTCAGGAATTGACGCTGGAGTCCAGCGGTAAGGCTGTACGACCGGTCCTTGTTCTGATTGGACACATCGTACACCGCGCTCCGGCCGGCTACCTTGAGCACAGGAGCTGACGGCTGTGGTCCGTACATTACGCGGCCATGCTCATCAACGCCCTGCGGTCCTGCAAGCGCGATGTTCTGATAGAACGGCGCGTAGATCGCGTGGGAGTAGAGACCTTCAAAGGTCGCGATCAAACCACTACCGATTTCGTGGTCGAACCCGAGCGATGCTCGCACATCCTGCGGGAAGCGAAGATTCTTCTGCAGGAGGTCGATCTCACCGCCGAGGGCGGGACTCTTGGAGCCGCACGACGTTGGGGCAGACGCAACGGAGGTTGCGTCGAACGTCGGTATGACGTCACCAAATCGCTTCGTGCACGTCAGCAGCGCAACTCCGGTAAGCCCGGAATTTTGGAAAGCATTACCGAGCCAGACGTACGCCGGGTGTCCGACGAACGAACCGATGCCCCCGCGGAGCTGGTTGCGTTGATCGCCGGTCACGTTCCAGTTGAAACCAATGCGCGGCGAGAACTGCGGATGTCCAGACGGAATGTCAGCAGTGTTTCGTCCAAACTGTGTAAGAATCAATGGATTCGTGGGCGGTGTATCGGTAAACCGTGGAACATCGATACGCAGGCCGTAACTCAGATTGAAATTGTCCGTGAGGTTCCATACATCCTGCGCATACGCAGCGTATGTCTGCGCCGTAAAGCGAACCGAGCCATCGCCACCGGTCGGTACGCCGACGGTGTAGCCATTCGCGTTGCCAGCCTCGAGTGAATCGAGGCTCCCGAACGTCCATACGCCGGCCGACGCCTGCGCGTAAAGATTTCTCGCCTTGAAGATCGTTCCCTGAGCACCGAGGGTGATGCTGTGTGAGCCGACCGGATAGGTGAAGTTGTCGGTCAATTCAGTGATGTCCTGATCGAGCGAGTTGCCCTGCGAGTAACGCTCAGTACCGCCGACGAGGCTTGCTTCACCTGGCGCGACAGCAGTCACCTGTGGGAACCGACCGCCGATCCCGGGCCGTTGGTCGCGAATCGACGTCACGCCGACGAGAAGTTCGTTGAATGCGCCGTTGTCGAAGTTCGTTCTGAACTGACCGCCGATGTTGTTCTTCTTCGACAGGTTCTGATACGCATTCGACGTGAGCGCGAAAGTCGGCAGACTTCCCGTGGAACCGCGAGAAAATTGGTCCTGTCTGGCGCTCCCGTAATTATCGCGTAACACAAGCGTCGAGTTCCACGGAAGGTGGAAGTCGAGGCGGCCGAAGAAATTGGTGAGTGGATGCTGGTTGGTGACCTGACCGCCGCCGCCAGGGTTGATCCCGACCGATTTCAGATCGTTGGAGAAGCGATCGAATGTGGCCTGGGACAGGTTGCTGCCTGCAGCGCCGAGGTAGAAGCCCGTCGCCGGAGTACTCTGCCGCTGCCACTCTGGATTGATGAAGTAAAAGACTTTGTCCTGAACAATCGGACCGCCCAACGTGAAGCCGTACTGCGACTGGCTGTAATCGTTGATGTATGGCTGCGACCGCGTAAGCGACTGGTTGCGGCCGACGTAATACGCGGAGCCGTGCATATCATTGGTTCCACTCTTCGTCACGGCGTTGACGAGAAGACCTACGAAGTTTCCCTGACGAACATCGAACGGTGTCAGGAGAATTTGGTACTCTTTCACCGATTCAAGTCCGATCGACTTGCCGTCCGCCTGTCCGCCCGGTTGGCCCGTCGACCCGAGTCCGAAGAGATCTGTTTCGCCAACACCGTCGATCTGAATCTGGTTGTAGCGATTGTTTACGCCGCCTGCCGAAAGCCCAGCCGGGTCGCCGGAGCTGCTCTTGAGAGTTGTGGACACTTGCGGAACCAGCACCACGAAATCGGTGAAGTTCCGATCAAGGCTCGGGAGTCTCCGCAGTGACGAATCGGAAATTGTCGTGACGACTCCAGTATGCGTTGGTGAAATCACCGCACTTGCTGCTTGACTGGATACGTTGACCGCGCTTAGGGTCGTCGTCTGCGCGTTCATGCTCAGGTCGACGCGGCGCGTCTGACCGAGTTGGATCATGATGCCGGTTTTTTCCGCGGGTTGGAATCCAATCCGCCGCACCGTGATGGTGTATGGGCCGCCGACTTCGAGCCCGGAAATAGTGTACAGTCCGTTTGTACGGGAAATGCTACCGGCGCGCGCGCCGGTGCTGGTGTTGGTGATTTGCACCTGGGCCGATTCAATACCGGCACCGGAAGCATCTGTGACGACGCCGGACACTCCACCTGTTGTGATACCCTGGGCGGATGCGCTTACGACGCCAACCGTGGGAAACACGACGAGTGCGGCGATGGCGAGTTGCCAACAACGCTTAAACATTCATTCTCTCATGATTAAGGAAGGATAAATTCTATCCACCCAAACGGACTTGCGTCAGTAGTAACACGTAGGGTTCGTGGCACGCCCTATCGAACGGATGTCCGGTTGATCCACGGATAAAACAGTAAACCCGAGAAAATCACCGCGAATATCGCGAGAGTCGGATTACGTGCCGAGGGATCGGCTAATGCGCTCCCGAGCAGATACAGGATCGCCAAAACAAAAATAATTGGCGCGATCGGGTAGCCGAATGCCCTGACTGCGGGCTTGTACCCAGTCACCTTTTTTCGGAGCGGGAAGATCGCCGCTACGCCGAGCGCGTAGAAGGGAATGATCGCTGTCACAAAGGTATCGGCGAGTTGTTCGAACGTTCGAAGCATAACGAACACCACGCCCAGCGCCGTGGCAAGGAGGATCGCGGCGCCTGGAGTCTGGAAGCGCGGCTGGATCCGTCCCAACTGCTTGAACAGGAGTCCATCCGTAGCCATCGCGAAAAGGATTCGAGGCCCGGTTAGCATTGAACCGGCAAGGGTGCCGAGGGCGGAGACCATCACAATTACACCAACCGCCGCAACGCCTGGCTCGCCAACGAGCTTCTGTGCTACGTCGGCCGCCACAAGCTTGGATTGGCGCATCTCGGTCATCGAGAGGACCGAGAGATACGCGACATTGGCGAGTAGATAGAGCACGATCACGGCAAGTGTCCCATAGATCAGGACTTTGGGAAGATTCCGTTCCGGGTCGATCACTTCTCCGCCTACGAAACTGACATCGGCCCACCCGTCATAAACCCAGAGGACGGATGTCAGGGCGAGGGCAAACGCTACGAAGCCGTAGCTCCCGGTTGGAGCCAGAGGGGTAAAATGCCCGCCTGTGTGAGGTAGTGCGGCGAGGGCGACAATTTCGATTCCGAGCAAACCTGCGCATTTGAGAACCGTCAGCGAGTTCTGAACCAGAGTGCCCCATTTCACGCCGACATAATTCAGAATGCCCATCGTTGCTATCGCAATCGCGGCGATGTAGTGAACGCGCTGATTGTACGGTGCGACCGAAGGATTATTTCCGAGTGAACGCAGCAGGTATTCTGCGAACGTCGTTGCGATAGCACCGAGTGCCGCGGCGCGAATGATGACCAGCTCCGCCCATCCAAAGAGGAATGCGGGAATGCGCCCCCATCCTTCTCTTATATAGACGTATATGCCGCCCGTTTCCGGATAGGCACTGGCAATTTCGGCCAGGGTGAGCGCGCCGCAGAGTGCGACGAGACCGCCGAATACCCAGAGCGAGAGCATTGGCAGTGGCCCGGGAAGCCTGTCCGCGATGCCTGCAGGGGAACGGAAAATTCCGGATCCGACCGTGGATCCGACAAGAACTGCGACGGCGCTCCAGAGGCCGATTCGGCGCGGTAATGCGGAAGGCATCAACAACGGTACTGCAACCCGCGCGGGTTGGCGAGTAGGTTTACACTCTAAAATGGAGCTTCATCGCGCCCTGTTCTGGGCTTGTCTCGCTATTACGGTCATCGCCGAGCTGCTGATCCTGCGGTCGGCGTTTTTTCCGCCAACCGACATGGTCCCCGCTGAAAACATGCCGCGTTCTCCGAGAATTGTGGAAATGATCTGGGGCGTTCTGCCGGCGATTGCGCTGGCAGCGATTTTCTGGACGGCATGGAGGTCGCTGTGAGCGATCGATCCACACCCGAGGGACTTGCTGGCGAGCGGCTTCTGGGTCTCAGGCGCCTCGGGTATCTGGCGACGATCCTCGCCTTCGCGCAGATCATGTTCGGGGCGATTGTCCGCATCACCGGGTCCGGGATGGGCTGCGGTGATCACTGGCCGCTTTGCCAGGGCTTCCTGTTCCCTCCCCTACAGCGGCCCGACCTCATCATCGAGGTCACGCACCGCTATCTCGCTGCCACGGTCACAATCGCGATTCTGGCGTTGCTTGCGCTCGCGTACGCGCGTCGGTCCGAGCCAGGTGTGGGTGGACCAGGAGGAGTTCTGCGATCCGCGATCCTCGCTGCGCTTCTGGTAGTAACGGCCGCGGTATTTGGCGGGATCACCGTAAAGCTGTCGCTGAATCCGTACGTCATAGTGACGCATCTCGCAATCGCGATGACGCTTCTGGCGGTACTGTCTGTCGCAGTGCTGCGCGCCGGCGGGTGGGGGTTTGACGGAACCGGCTCCACGTCGGCGAAGACGTATAGTGGCGCGCGAGCGGCCGTGGTTCTCGTATTCATAATCCTGATATTTGGTGCTCTGACGGCCAACGTCGCTGGCGCGAATGTCTCATGTCAGGGGTTTCCGTGGTGTCGTTCCGTGCTTGTAGGCGGGGGAGCGCTGTACATCCAGGTTACACACAGGGTGCTGGCCTTTCTGCTCCTCTTCCACATGATCGTACTGCCTTTCAGAATCCGTCGCCGGCGGGAGTCGGTACGTGTTCAGCAGGCGGCATGGTTCGCGCTCGGTGCTGTCGTGCTGCAGATAATTGTCGCCGCAGGGATGGTCGAATTGCAATTGCCGCCGATGTGGCGATCGCTACACCAGGCCGTAGGTACTCTTGTATGGCTATCCATCTTCACGTTCGCCGCACTCGCGCGCTACTCGCAGCCGACGCATCCGCGCATGGCTGACGCGTGAGCACGGGCAACGATATCAGCGCCGATTCAGTGGTCGCGACCGAAGGCCGCCACTCGTTCGCTGCAGATCTTATTGCGCTTACGAAGCCCCGGATCATCTCGCTGCTGCTGGTCACGACCGTTGCGGCGATGTACGTCGCCGGAACGCCGAGCTTTGGGCTGGTTGTCACCGTGTTCGTTGGCGGTTACCTGATGGCCGGTGGAGCGCACGCGCTCAACATGTATCTGGACCAGGACATCGACGCGCACATGCCGCGTACCAAGTTGCGTCCGCTACCCAGTGGCCGGATGTCGCCGCGCGCTGTGCTTGCGTTCGGGGTTCTGCTTGCGACCGCTTCGACCTTTCTGCTCGCGCGTTTCGCAAACGTGCTGACGGCGGCGCTGGCGCTTGTTGGATTTTACGGATACGTCTTTCTCTACACTCGCTGGCTCAAACGCAGGACGCCGCAGAACATCGTAATCGGTGGCGCGGCCGGGGCGATTCCGCCGTTGGTAGGTTATGCGGCGGTGAGCGGGTCGCTGGACGTTACGGCGTGGACGCTATTCCTGATCATCTTCTACTGGACCCCGCCGCATTTCTGGGCACTCGCATTGCTCAAGCAGCGTGATTACGGGGAGGCGGGAGTTCCCATGGCCCCCCTGATCTGGGGGGAACGTCATACGCAGGATCAGATGCTCTGGTACCTCGGCATCATGATCGCGCTTTCGGTGCTCCCGTTTTGCATTGGCTCGTTCGGATTGTTTTATCTGATCAGTGCGATTGTCGTTGCCGCTCCGCTCGCGTATGGTGTTGTGAAGCTGCGGTTGCAAAGCGGCGATTCAACCAAGACTGCTCGGTTCGTGTTCATGTATTCGCTGCTGTACCTCGCGCTGCTGTATATCGCGATGGTCGTTGATCTGCACGTCTTCAGATAGTGCCAAAGTCGGCGCCAGCATCCGGTAGCTCGAACGGCGAATCAGGGAAGGAACGCGCGCGAACATCACCCAAATCGCTGGCGCGTTTATTCCCGCGAGTAAAGCCGTACCTCGGGCATCTGGCAATAGCAACAGTCTGTCTGCTTGCCGCGAGCGCAGCCGGTCTTGCCTTTCCGGCGATAGTCGCGATTCTGCTCGACACGGCGTTCCAGCACGGCAACTCCAGACTGCTAAACGAGATAGCACTTGGACTGCTGCTGCTGTTCGCGGTTCAGGCTTGTCTCAATATGGTGCAGGTCTATCTCCTGACGGCGACATCCGAACGTGTGATCGCGAAGTTGCGTACGGATCTTTTCGGACATCTTGTTCATCTCTCACCCGGCTTCTTTACAGACCGACGTACGGGTGAGCTGACAAGCCGATTGGGGTCTGACACGAGCGTTCTGCAGACCGTCCTCAGCACCAACCTTTCCGAATTCACGCGTCAGTCGATCTTTCTGATTGGTGCGCTGGTGATGCTCACCATCAAGCAGCCGGCGCTCACAGGAACGACACTGGCGGTCGCGCCTCTAGTCGTTGGCGCTGCGTTTCTATTCGGGAGAATGCTGCGTCGGGCGAGCACCGGCGTGCAGGACAAAATCGCCGAAGCGTCGGGAACGGCTGACGAGGCGTTCGCACAGATCCGCATGGTGCAGAGCTTCACTGCGGAGAAGGAAGAGAGCCGCAAGTACGACCTTCACCTGTTCGATGTTGTTCGCGCGGCCGTCGCACGCGCAAAAATTCGTGGAGTGTTCTTTGGCGCGCTGACGTTCTTTGGGTTCAGCGGCGTCGTTGTTGTGTTGTGGGAGGGCGGCCGGCTCGTGCTGGCCGGACAGCTGACTGCCGGCGCACTTGTTTCGTTCCTGCTGTACGCGCTGTATGTTGCTGGCGCGATCGCATCGCTTGCGTCGCTGTTTGGAGCGTATCAGGAAGCCACTGGTGCTGCGCAACGCATATTCGAACTGCTCGACATGACGCCCACCGTCGTGGATCCTGCGAATCCTGTTGCACTTCCGCGTCCTCGTCGGGGTGCGGTGTCAATGGAGCACGTGTACTTCAAGTATCAGCCGGATCTGACCGAGGCGCTGCACGACGTGTCCTTGCAAGTCGACGCGGGAGAGATCCTCGCGCTGGTCGGCCCCAGCGGTGCCGGCAAGACCACAATTGCGTCGCTGCTGCCACGATTCTGGGATGTGACGGGCGGTCGCATTACGTTCGACGGAATCGATATTCGCGACCTTTCGTTGCGCGATCTGCGCGAATCGATTGGTGTTGTTCCGCAGGAACCGACGCTGTTCAGCGGCACTGTACGCGATAACATTGCCTACGCCGTTGCCGGCACATCTGGAGCAGTGTCCGACGAGGCAATCGAAGCAGCGGGACGCGCAGCGAACGCACACGAATTCATCGTAAGGCTGCCACAGGGTTATGACACGCCAGTCGGAGAGCGCGGAGTCAAGCTGTCGGGCGGCCAGCGACAGCGCCTTGCAATCGCACGCGTTTTTCTAAAGAACCCTGCGTTCGTGATTCTCGACGAAGCGACGTCGAGCCTGGACTCCGAGAGCGAACGGCTCGTCGAGGAAGCAATGGAAGAGTTGCTCCGCGGCCGTTCTACACTGATCATCGCACACCGGCTGTCGACCGTACTGCGCGCCGACCGCGTCGTAGTGCTCGAACATGGTCGAGTTGTTGAGACGGGCCGGCACGCGGACCTGCTCGACGCCGAGGGAACCTATGCCAAATTGTATCGCGGTCAGTTTCGTGCCGGCGACAGGGTAGCACTCGAGCAACTCTAGGGTCCCGGATACGGTGCTGCCCATCGCACGATCGAGTGTCGGCTCTAGTGGAATTCCAGGTTGACAGTTGCAGTCCCGTTTGGCGAGAGTGTCACCGTACCGTCGGCTGTTCCCAGCGTGGGATGCCAGACGCGAATGTGGTGAAGCCCTGGCGGGACGCCATCGATGGTGAAACTGCCTTTGGAGTCAGTCATCGCAAAGTAGGGTTGATCGAGGACCACTACCCATGCGCGGGACATTGGCCGACTCTCCACTGAAAATTCGAGAACCCGAGGCGTACGCAGCAGCTTGTCGTACGGAATCACCTGACCGTCGTCCGTAAACGGTGCGAGCGCGAGAGTGTCGCCACTCGAAACTTCCGTGATAAAGGCGCGTTCCGCGAGCGGGTCGTAGTTCACGACATTCAGTGCGCCGCCCGCAACCACAACCTGTACCTGCGGATCCCATGCACAGTTATTGTTAGTGAGCTGGAATCGGCGGTTCAGCGGCAGCGCCTCTCCCTTGCGCACATCGGTGAGCCAGACGACCGCGCCTGCCAGATTGTCGTTGGTTCGTGAGAGGAAACTCACGACTAGCGGCTTGCCGCAGCCGTTCTGATCGGCGGAGATCTGGACTAGCGTATCGGTCGCCGGAGCTCCAGTAAACCGAACCGTTCCGGTGATTTTGCCTGCGTTGCCTACATCAACCGCGCTGTACGGGATCGAAGACGGGACGACAACCTGAGCGTGTCTGGCCGCGCCGACCGTGTCGCCCACAGCCTGTGCGGAACTCTTGTCACGCCCGGAGCAAGCGGCTGCGATCGCCAAGGTGAAGATGAGGGTGGGATGTCTGAAAAGGTGCATTCGTGCGAATTGGCGTGCTGAAAAGGTGGAGTCTGCTAATTTATGCAGCGTGAGAGTGAGAATGATGCGGAGACACATAACCGAAGTCCTGGGACTGCTCGCGCTTTCGACTGTGATGGCGTCCGTGGGATGCGCCTCGGTCCGCGGCAGCCCCGCAAGCGCGAGTTCGGAATTCTGGGGATTCACCGCTCCGTGGGATCCGCGCAGCGAGGCCAGCGCCCGCACGCATGACGCGCAGCTCGATGTCATTGTCTCCGGCTTCATCACACTGGATAGCGCAACCTTCCAGCCACGGGAACTGTTCGGCGACCCGCTGATGAGAAACAACCCCGGCAACCACCGCCGAATGGCTTTGCTCACCTCGTTTGAAGGGAACCGATTCCACCCTGAGACGATCCGCGCGCTGGCGAGCGACGCCACAGCACTCGGCCAGACAGCGCATCAGGCGGCGACGTTGATGGGAGAGGCTGGTTACCGCGGACTGATCCTCGACTTCGAAGGACTGACTCCCGATGATCTGCACGCTTTGCTAACTGTGAGCTCCGCGCTAGTGGACTCGGCCCGTGCGCACGGGGTATCACCGGCAGGGATGGCGATCCCAGCGACAGACACGGCTGCGTATCCGGGTCGACCGCTACTCGGCGCCGTCGATTTTCTGGTAGTTATGCTGTATGACGAGCACTGGGCGACATCGACACCGGGCCCGATCGCATCGCCGGATTGGGTATCACGGGCGATCGGCCTGCGCGCAGCGGACATCGGAAGTTCGCGGGTCGTGGCGGCCTTCCCCACGTACGGTTACCAGTGGCGCTCCGACAGCGCAACCGCAGTGGTATCGTTTGCGCAATCTGAGCAATTGGCGCAAGACGCGCACGTTCCGCTTCAGCGCGACCCTTCCTCAAACACACTCCACGCCGCAGCCAGCGGGTGGAGCATCTGGGTCGGCGACGCGGTTCTGCTCGATTCTCTGGTCCACAGCGCGCGGCGTGCCGGTATTACCAAGATCGCGTTGTGGCGGCTCGGCCTTGAAGATCCGCGAATCTGGACGGATGTTGTGCGCTGAGCGGCAGCGCTAGCGTTAGGCCAGTGCTGCAACAATCGGCACGCTGATCGTCAGACGATAAACAGGTCCTGCTGGATGTTGATTGGTGTAATGAGCACCGATCCATCCTGAACAAAGCCGTTTACCTCACTGCGCATCCCGACCTGGCCCGGGATGTAGATCCCCGGTTCGATCGAAAATGCAATTCCTGGTAGCAGAGTACGAACGTCGCGCGACTCCAGGTTGTCGATGTTCGGGCCCGAGCCATGAATTTCGCGCGAATCGATCGAGTGACCGGTTCTATGAGTGAAGTATTTTCCGAAGCCGCGTTCCGTGATGTAGTTTCGCGCCGCGTCATCTGCCTCCCCGCCCGTCACCGGCTTGCCGGACTCCACGTGGTCACGCAGGACCTTGATTGCCGCGTCACGCGCACCTCGCACGGTCTCCCAGATTACGACATTCTCGGCGCTCGCCGGGCCGAGCGATCCCATCCAGGTTTGATCCGCGAAGACGCCGCCGGGTTCATGGGCCCAGATATCGATGAGCAGGATGTCACCGTCGTTTATCAACGCTGAGGCTTGCTTCGTCGGTTCGTAGTGCGGGTTCGCCGCGTTCAAACCCACCGACACATTGGGACCGTGATCTGTGAGGAGATTGGCCTCCACGAATTCCTGGCGCATGAGCAGCATCAGTTCGTACTCGCTGATCGGCTTCCCGGAACGGGCTCGCTCGCCGGCCAGCGCCATCGCGTTGCGTGCAATCCTGGCGAGGTGCTCGGCTGCGCGCTTGTGAGACGCCAGATTGTCAGGCGTCCAGACAGCATAAATGCGCGTTACGAGATCCGCGGAGGTGATGACTTTGGCTCCCGCATCGCGAACCATTTCGAGCACTCCGGCAGGCACGCGGTCCAGATACGGGACCGCATCGCCAGGAGAGTATTCCATCGCGACAGTTTTTCCACGCACGGCGTCCGCGAGATACTTCTCCAGATCGCGCCAACTGCTGTAGACGCGCTTCGGCCAATCGGATGGCCACCCTTCCCAAGGGCCCTGCTCGATCGCATGTGTGATGGCCACCGGATTCCCGTCACGCGGGATGTAGCAGAAGTATCTGCGCGTCACCATGCCAGAGATTCCAACGACGCCAGCGGCGATGGGGTTTATGCCGTGAAAATCGTACAGCAACCATCCATCAGCGCCTGCGTCTGCGATAGCGCGGCGAATTCCGCCAAGTTCAGAGGGAGAAAGCATGATTGGCCAGCCTTCGTTCAGGTAAGTGTAAGAAGAGTCAGAAGTTCATTGAGCGCCGCATCGTAATATTCGCGTCCCGGTTCGGTAGCGCCCGCTGAGACCGGTGCGTGCGGGGGAACGTCCATCTGAAGCAACGACCCGGACTTGTTGAGCTCGGCTCCGAAATAACGAGCGAGCAGCTTTCGGGCCTGCCGTCGCGCAATCGGGCGTGCCACGATGCGCGGGAGGTAGTTCACGCTTCCGCGCTTGATTGACGAGAGCCTTCCGTAAGCTGTTCTCGCGGTCGCGATTCCTGCGTTACGGAAGAGTTCAATCGCGTCGGGGCGTCGACCGATCAACCTTGAGAGAGCGACGACCTCATCCTCCTGAATCGGGTGGCCACGCCGGGCGGCCTCTGTGTAACGGCGGATCTGGGCGTAGACCGTATCGGTCGTGCCCAATCGCTTGTTGATGAACTCCGGCGCATATTCCGCGTCGCCGCCACCATCGAGACGATCCGCTTCTCGCACGGCTTCCAGGAGTGAAAGGGGTACGAGTGGGTCTACTGACATTGAATGAGCGGGCGACATTGTAGACCGCCAAGTTAACCCGTACGGATGATCGATTCAATTTTTGCAGCGAAAACGATCACGGCGACGGCTGAGCGTAGCGTCGCCGGGCTGATCCTGTCGGTCGCGATTGCAGGGATTGCATGGCGGGCAGGCTCGCTGAGCCGCAGCGGGATACTCGCCGCGGCCGCTTGCGGCACGTTATGCGTCGCCGCCGGCTGGGGCTGGGCCTCGGTCCTCATTTTGTACTTCCTTGCCGCCAGCGCGCTTTCCAGGGCCGGCAGCGACGCGAAGGACGATCGAACGCGAGGAGTAGTAGCGAAGGGAGGCGCGCGCGACGCGGCGCAGGTACTGGCGAACGGCGGGGTGTATTCGGCGCTCGCGATATTTGCGGCCAATTCCGGGAATCCTCTACTCGCGTGGGGCGCTGTGGGCGCGCTGGCGGCTGCGTCGTCGGACACCTGGGCGACCGAGATCGGTGTTGGGCTTGGGGGTACACCACGCTCGATCGTCACGTGGACGTACGTTCGTTCAGGCGAGTCAGGGGGAATTACGGCCCCCGGCCTCGTTGGATCGGCGGCGGGCGCAGCGTGGATCGGGCTGGTCGCCATGCTCGCTGGGCTCCCGCACGGGGTGGCCATCGGCGCCCTTTTCGCCGGAATCGGAGGATCGCTTGTGGATTCCTTGCTTGGCGCGACGGTCCAGGAACGGCGGCGGTGCGATGTGTGCAATGAATCCACTGAACGCATCGTTCACGTATGCGGGTCAACCACGCGTCGTGTGGGCGGAATCGCTCACCTTGATAACGACGCAGTGAATCTTCTTTCGACGGTCGCCGGCGTTCTATTGGGTATGACCGCATTTTTTCTTGTCTACAGTTGGAGCGCGATTGGTCGATAGCACCGCCAAAAGAGGAAAAACGCAGGTCATAGTAGTTGGTGCAGGACCGGGTGGCTCCTCAACTGCGTGGCATCTTGCGACGCACGGCATCGACGTGGTACTGCTGGATAGGGCCGAGTTTCCACGAGACAAGGTGTGCGCCGAGTACCTGAGCCCGCAGGCTTCCCGGATCCTGGCAAGCATGGGCGCGATGGACGCGATCGATGCGTCGAATCCAGCGCACCTGACGGGGATGCGCGTCCGAGCGCCGAATGGCTGCGAGATCCACGGGAGTTTCGTGGCTCGACACGGGTATCGCGCGTTCCGGGATCGAGGCATCGCCGTCCGCCGATCGATTCTTGATGCGATCCTGGTGGAGCGGGCGAAGTCTGCTGGTGTGCAGTTGCTGGAGCGTGCACGCGTGACGGACGTCCTTCGGGCGACCTCTGGCGCGGTACGCGGGGTCCGCTACCTCGACAGCGACGGTGAGCAACGCGAATTGCTAGCACCGCTCGTCATTGGAGCAGACGGCCTTCGGTCCGTTATTGGTCGACGGCTGGGACTCACTCGGGTCTCGCGTATCCCGCGCCGGATGGCATTCGTTGCGCATTTTCGGAATGTCCCCGGCGTGAGCGAAGTCGGGGAAATGCATGTGGAGCGCGACGGATACGTAGGTATTGCCGACGTCGGCGGCGGGCTCACCAATGTCGCGCTTGTAGTAACAGCGCGCGCAGCGCGAGCGGCTGCCGGCGACCCGAACGCGATACTCGATGAATGGTTGGCGAGCCATCCGCACCTTGCTGAGCGGTTCGGAACGGCAGAACGGATTGAGCCGGTTCGAGCGACGGGGCCGTTCGCATCCTCGACACGTCAGGCGTGGGCGCGCGGGGCAGCTCTGGTCGGCGACGCGGCCGACTTCTTCGACCCGTTCACTGGTGAAGGAGTGTACTCCGCGCTTCGGGGCGGCGAGATGCTCGCACCGTATGCCGCTGAGGCGATATTGACTCCGGGAATGGAAGTTCGAGCTCTCGCGGAATACGAGCGGGCGCGTCGGGCGGAGTTCAGAGGCAAGTGGGTTGTGGAGCGATTGATATCGGGCACAATAGCCGTGCCGGGGCTCATCAACCACGCGGCCCGCGCGCTGTCGCGCCGCAAGGAAATGGCGGATCTACTTGTAGGAGTCGCCGGTAATTTTGTACCGGCGAGTCAGGTCCTGAAAGTCGGCTACTTCGCGCGGCTGTTACTGTTCGGGGTATGAGCCTCGAACCCGATGCATTCCGCGCCGTCCTGGGACGCTTTGCCTGTGGCGTCACCATCGTGACGGCAACTGACGAGAGTGGTGTGGATCACGGCATGACGGTGAGTGCATTCGCCTCGGTCTCGCTTGAGCCGCCGTTGATTGTTGTATGCATCGACAAGACCGCGTCGATGCATGACGTGATCACGAAAACCGAGTATTTCGCGATCAACGTCCTTGCGACGACACAGGAAGCGTTGGCGCGTCGCTTCGCCGATACCGGCGCACAGAAGTTCGAAGGCGTCGGCTACGCACGCGGCGAGAGCGGTGCGCCGATCCTGAACGACGTGCTCGCGCAAATCGAATGCAAGCGGTTATCGTCGACAATAACTGGCGATCACACGGTGATTATTGCAGAGACCATTGCTGCGTCGACACGCGATGTCAGGCCGTTGCTCTACTACCGTGGTGGATTTGCGCAGCTGGAGCGGTAGAAGTCGCAATGAATGCTTGAATTCCTGATACCGCGCCGAAGATACAACACGGAGCTGCTCGATTCTCCGGGACACGATGACGAGTTGGTCCTTCGGACGGTACGCGACATCAAGCGATCCAATAGGGTGCTTCTTGGCGCGCGCGCCGCACTTGCGGAACTGGACCCATACCTGTCCCAATTGCCAGCGCACGCGACCCTGCTCGATGTTGGCACCGGATTCGGCGACCTGCCTCGCGCCGCGGCTCAGAAGGCAGACCGGTTCGGAAAAGATCTAACGACAATCGGGCTTGATGCGAACCCGGCGATCGCTCGCGGGGCGTCGCGTTGCGTCTCACAAACTGTATGTGCAAGTGGGCTTGCCCTTCCCTTCCCGTCGGCGAGCGTGGACATCGTAATGTGTTCGCAGACCTTGCATCATTTTCGCGGGGACGACGAAACAATGCTGCTTGGAGAGATGAATCGCGTCGCGAAGATTGCGGTTGTGGTCAGCGACCTAAGACGCAGCTGGATCGCGGCCAGTGGATTCTGGCTCGCTTCGTATCCGCTGGGCTTTCATCGCGTCACCAGACATGATGGCGTGCTTTCCGTCTTGCGCGGCTACACGCGGGCAGAATTATCGACGGCGGTTTTTTCCGCAGTCGGGTTGCGTCCAGTCGTGCATCAGCGGCCTGGCTTTCGAATTACGACGAGTTGGTCGCCGGTCCGAGACACACCATGACCGAGCCGATCGATCTCGGCCCGATGCCAATCGATGTGTCCATGCGTGTGCTTGATGAACTCGTTGTCCACGCTCCAATTGGCCGGATCTTTGCGCTTGCACGAGATGTAGAACATTGGCCAACGCATCTCAGCCACTATCGCTACGTGCGATTCAACGCTCTTGCCTCCGACGGCGGAGGCGTTGTCGAGATGTCTGCAAACCGAGCATTTGGCGTGCTCGACTGGCCAACCTGGTGGCGCTCGGAAATGCAGGTGAGTGAAGATACGCCTTCGGTACGCTACAGACACATCGCCGGAATCACGAAAGGAATGGACGTCGAGTGGAGTTTTGAGTCCACTCCGACGGGGACTCACGTCCGGGTCCTGCATGTGTGGAATGGACCGGGATGGCCGCTGATCGGGAAAATCGCGGCGACAAATATCATCGGCCCAGTATTCGTGCACGGCATCGCGTCGCGCACTCTTGCTGGACTGGCACGCGTGGCGGAGGCCGAATGAAGGGCAGGCGAAGAGTAGTAATTACGGGGATTGGAGCGATAACTCCGATCGGATCCACGAAGGATGAGATGTGGGATGGCATATTGCGCGAGCGGTCCGCCGTTCGCTCGCTAACGCGCTTCGATCCATCGATTTTTCGCAGTCATAACGCCGCCGAAGTAGCTGACTTCGATCCCAACGACTTCATCGACAGCAAGCGTGCACGCAGGCTTGACCGTTTCGGTCAGTTTTCCGTCGCGGCGGCCAGGCAGGCGCTGGCAGATTCCGAGATCAACCTGGCGGTGGAAGATCGCGAACGTATCGGTGCGATGATGGGCACGGCGCTCGGCGGTGTTGGCTACGCCGAAGAACAGTTGAGCGTCTTTCTGCGCGAAGGCCTCCGCGCCGTCGACGCCACGCTCGCACTCGCGGTTTTTGGCGGAGCGGCGAGTTGCAACATTGCGATCGAGATGGGTGTCTCGGGGCCGAATTCTACAAATGCGATGAGTTGTGCGTCCGGAGCGATGGCGATCGGCGAGGCATTTCGTCAGGTTCGCGACGGATATGCGGACGTCATGATCGCCGGAGGCGCAGAGGCGCCGCTTGCGCCGCTCTGCTACGGGGCGTTCGCGTTGATTCGGGCGATGTCCACGCGGAACGATGATCCGGAGCACGCGTCGCGGCCGTTCGACAATGATCGCGACGGCTTCGTAATGGGAGAAGGCACTGCGGTGCTGATACTCGAGGAGTATGATCGCGCCGTCGCACGGGGAGCGCGTATATACGCCGAGCTCTGCGGCTACGGCACGAGCAACGATGCGCATCACATGACGGCGCCGCTTCCAGACGGCAAACAGGCCGCGCGCGCAATGCAAATGGCCCTGGACGACGCCAATGTAACCGCGTCTGAAATCGGTTACATAAACGCGCACGGGAGTTCAACTCCCCTGAACGATCCCACTGAAACTCTGGCTATCAAACGGGTTTTTGGTGAGTCGGCGTCAACCGTGAAGACCAGCGGGACCAAGGGCTACTACGGCCACGCCCTCGGCGCGTCCGGGGCGATCGAGGCAGCGATATGCGCGCTGGCGATAGACCGGGAATGGCTTCCGCCAACGGTGAACCTTACCGAGCCGGACCCGGAGTGCGATCTTAGCTATATCACTGGACGAGGGCAGTCCGATCGGGTGGAGCATGTGCTCAGCAACTCATTCGGATTTGGCGGTATCAACGCCGCCCTCGTCTTTCGCCGGGTGGTGTAGTGGAGTAAGCGAAAATGCCGCGCCTCCGCCCGGGTCAATCCTGGACAATTAACGGAGTAACGCATGCGCGATTCGCTACGCCATTTTGTTTCTGAGTTCATCGGTACATTCGCACTGGTGTTTGTGGGAAGCGCGGCGATCATGGCCGCGGCGCAATCAAACAGCCCATACGCATTGTTGCAGGTGGCCCTGGCTCACGGTCTGGTGCTCGCGATCTTTGTCACTGCACTGATGCGCATCTCGGGACATTTCAATCCGGCCATCACGCTTGGCTTCGTTGCGGCTCGACGGATTGATCCGATGATGGCTGGTATCTACATCGTGGCGCAGTTGCTCGGAGCGGTTGCGGCGGCCTACATTCTGAAGGGGACGTTCCCCGATGCAGTTGTGCTCGCAACGCGCGATGGTGGACAGTCGATCTCGCTTGATGTGACCGCTTCGCAGGCGTGGATACTCGAAGCAATCGCGACATTTTTCCTGACGTTCACTGTCTTTGCGACCGCCGTGGATCAGAAGTCGCCGAAGGTCGGGGGATTCGCGATTGGTCTCGTGCTTACAATTGATATCCTTGCGATCGGCCCGCTTACCGGCGCGTCAATGAATCCGGCTCGCTCGTTTGGTCCGGCGATGGCTTCGGGCATATATGAGGGTCAGTTCATCTACTGGACCGCGACCATAGTCGGCTCGATCGTCGCGGCGCTGCTATATGATCAGCTCTTTATACGGAGAGAGCGAGAGCCGATCGAGCACGGCGCAATCGACACGTGACAGCGATTCCAGGCAAACCCAGGCGAGTGTAAAAAAAGGCCCGCCCCTGAAGATGAGGGGCGGGCCTTTTCAAACCTGCTTCAAGTTACGATGCTCTGAGCGCGCCGAGGATCACGGGAAGTGATCCGATGACCCAGACGAGCAAAGCGGCCATCGCTGCACGGGATTTGGGGATCCGCGCAACGACCGCCAGCCCAATCGCGAGGAGCACTGTCACCCAGATTGTGAAAAGGTCAAATCGACCGAGGACGGCGAGTATCGCCGGCGATGTAGCATCCGGATCGAAGAACCGCGCGGGGCCGATTGAAATACTGGCCATCCCGTTGACTTTGGACGGGTCCATGAGAAAGGCCTGAATGAGCAGGAGCAGCGAAGCCAGAACCCGAGGAAAAGCCGCGTATGTCGCGATCATACAGGCCTGACCGATGTCCTCCTTTGCGGAAAACATCTTTCCGACGATCCACAGGATGACGCCGACGACAAGCGGCATGAAGAAAGTGGCAAAGCCTGCGATAACTGGGGCGAATTTTGAGAACATCGCCGTAGATCCAGCCATCTGATCCGCGGTAAGACCCGGGTTCTTTTTGGCGGCGGCGGCCATCGCGCGCGTGATATCCGACTGGATCGCGGACTGCATCGCCGAACTGCCGACCACGGTGATTGCCACGATAATGATGGTCAGGATAATCAACGGCACGAAGAAGCCGTAATCGCGCCGCCGATCAAAGACCTCACTGGGCGAGATAAAAATATCGATGAAGTCTTCCCAGAGACCGGCCGGTTTTGCCGGAGCGGGCGGGTCGGCGGTCGTTCCAAGGTTGTCAGGAGCGGTCATTGGGGTTGGGTTGAGGTCATCTTTACGTTGCACGTTAGCTTGGTATGCCGCTAGGGGTGGACTTTTGCCAGGCGGGCCGGCACAATGTGACTCTTATGCGCTCTCAGGGGTTAACGTAGCATGGGGATTTCCGACGCGGCGGTGGTCAGCCGCATTCGTCAGGGGGAGGCGGACGCGTTCGCTCTGCTCTTCGAGCGGTATCATGAACGCTGTGCCCGGCTCGCGATGCGGCTCCTTGGCGACCCGGACGACGCCGCGGACGCCGTTCAGGACGCATTCATCCGCGCCTATCTCTCGCTCGACAGCTACCAGGAACAGGATCGATTCGGTTCGTGGTTGATGTGTATTGTCGCTAACCGATGCCGCTCGGCGACGGACGCCGCGCGACGACGCGGCAACGTTGCCAGTGACTGGGTGAGGGCGCACACGGACTCCGGACATGGCGGCGATGTTATGCGCGAAGGTGATCACGCGCTCGCCCAACGATTGAACGATGCACTCGGCACCCTCCCCGACACAACGAGGAGTGTCGTGCTCAGGAAGTACAGCGACGGTCTGAGCTACGAAGAGATCTCGGCCGATACGGGAATCGCGGTGTCTGCGCTGAAGATGCGTGTTGCCCGCGGATCCGCACAGTTGCGGCGTACGTTGATCGGTGCCGGTGTCACCGTCGCCACGATTGCGCTGATCATGGTGACACATTCCCGCGAAACGACCAAGCCCCGTGCCGCAACGGTTGTTGCGTGCGACACTCTTCGTGCGATCATGCGCGATACCATAGGTGCGGCGACTCGGGATTCTCTCATGCCACCCGGTCGCTGCGACGACGACATCCGCGCAGTGCGTCAGGAGTCAGGTGTACGGGTCGCGCGCGAACCAGAGTCCAAACCGGAATTCTAGATGACTAATATAAGTGAAACGAGGGCGTCGTCGACGCCCCCGTACGCCTGGGGCGCGTTCGCCGCTTTGTGTGTGTTCGCTTTGTATCTGGCGACATTGTCACCGACCACGGCGATGTGGGACACAAGCGAATACATCGCTGCCGCAAAGGTGCTGGGCTTGCCGCACCCGCCAGGCAACCCACTATTCGTCATGCTGGCGCACGCATTTGGATTGCTTCCGATTCCAGTTTCGTACGCGGCGCGCATCAACATCCTCGCGGCACTCTGCAGTGCGATCGCTTCCGGCGTATGGTTTCTTCTAATCGACTTCGTACTCGCACGCGGAGGAGTTTCCACGTGGCGACGCAGAGCGTGCGCGGCGGCCGGCGTGATACTCTGTGCGACAGCGTTCACGGTGTGGAATCAATCCGTCGTGAACGAGAAGGTGTACACGATTTCGCTTGCCCTGTTCGCAGCAATCACCCTCCTCATGTTGCGGTGGCTGGAGGGTGAGGGTAGACAACGGAATGACGCCAAACTTGTGGCGATCGGATTCCTCCTCGGCGCCGGATACACTGTTCACCCCGCTGGCCTGCTGCCCGGGCTCGCTGTCGTCGTAACAGTCGCGACGCAACACTGGCGGAAGTTCCTTCAGCCAAGGCTCGTCATCGCCGTCCTCGGCGCATTCGTGCTCGGACTCACTCCATTCATATTCGAGCCGATTCGCGCAGCACAGGCACCGGCGATGAACGAGGGCGCGCCAACCGGTTGCGAAAATGGTTTAGCGTGGTCGTGCACGTTCAGCGAATCCACGTACACAAGGCTTTCTGCCAATATCAACCGCGATCAGTACGGCAAGCCCTCGGTCATGGACCGCCAGGTCTCATTTGGGGCGCAGCTGGATATGTGGTGGTTGTACTTCAAGTGGCAGTGGTTGCGCGACCCGCATGGCGACGCACCGTACGTCCAACTGCTACTCGCACTCCTGTTGTTCGCCCTCGGTGCGTATGGCGCGACCGTGCACTGGCGAACGGATCGTCCGTCGTGCATCTACTGGGCGACCTTCATGTTCACGCTTACGGTCCTGCTTGTCTACTACATGAATTTCAAGTACGGGTACTCACAGGCGCCAGATCTAGGCAACAGCGTGCCTCGCGAAGTGCGTGATCGTGATTACTTCTACCTGTGGAGCTTCAGCGCGTGGGGCGTTTGGGTGGCGATAGCACTCGGGGCGATCTGGCAACGAAGCCGTTATGCGGTGGGTTTGCTGGCAATCGCAGCGGTTCCGTTAATCGGAAACTGGAGTGCCGCTTCCAGACGAAATGACACGGTCGCGCGGGACTGGGCCGTTGACATACTGAATTCTGTCGAGCCGTACGGGGTAATTGTGACAGGCGGCGACAACGATACCTTCCCGTTGTGGTACGCGCAGTATGTGGAGGGCGTGCGGCCCGATGTGACAGTGATCATCGATCAGTATTTGGGTATGGATTGGTTCGTCCATCAACTGCTGCGGACGCCGTTGCACAAATATGATACTGTGTCCGGCCCGGCAATTTACCGCAGTGGCGTGTGGGCTCCGCCAGTCCACCCGATCTTTCGGATTACTGCCGCGCAATCGGATTCACTGCCTGATATCGTCGAATTGCGCGAGTCGCAAGTCTTCAAGGCAGGCGCGGTCGAAGGCCATCTGGCGCCGGGGTATCTCGAGCGAAAGGAAATTCTCGTGTTGCGATTGATCACGGATGCGCTGCCAGAGCGACCGTTGTATTTCACAATGGGGTCACCGTATCCCAAGCGGTTCGGCATCGAGCGGTACATGGTGACTGAGGGATTGGTGCAGCGCGTCATGCCGGTTCCAACAGCTGACACAACGGGCCGCGCGCTCGACGTTCAACGGAGTGAAGCGCTCTGGAGGTTATACGGCGGCCCGGCGGCGATAGTGCGGCGCGGAGATTGGATTGATCGGGCGTCGCTCCCGACACCGATCGACTACACGTTACTCGGTATCAGCCTCAGCGATGCACTGGACAGCGAGGGGAAAAAAGTTGAAGCCGAAACGATCCGAAATCAGGCGGTAGCAGTCATCCGTGCGGCGCGAATGGAGGATCTGTTTGGCATGGTTCCCGTAAAGAATTGACTAGTCCCGTCGGTCAGGGACCGACGTGCATGTACTTCTGATCATAACGGGCAATCGACTCCTGAATAACCTGCTTCGCCGAGTCGCTGCCTTCCCATCCCTGAATCTCGACGCGGCGGCCCTCGAGATCCTTGTAGATCAAAAAGAAATGCTCGATCTCCTTGAGGTAGTGCTGCGGGAATGACGCGATGTCGTAGTATTCCTCGTACCGCGGATCATTCCACGGTACAGCGAATATCTTGTCGTCCGGCTCACCACGATCGAGCATCTTGAG
>JBDTAZ010000138.1:0-5033 GCA_039924325.1 Gemmatimonadaceae bacterium | reverse complement strand
GCTGGCGACAACAGCAAGGCTCGTGACTTGTTCAATCAGTTGATCAAGAAGTATCCGCGGTCCGACGAGGCTGCACTGGCTCGGGATCGCGTTAAGACGATCAAGTAACGGGCGAGGCTGATCGTGGCTCGGCGTCGTGCGGCTGGTGGTATGGCCGAGATGGCGTTCCTCGATCACCTTGAGGAACTGCGGCAGCGACTTTTCAAGTGCGCTGCCGCATTTGCGTTCGGTGCCATCGTTGCGTTTCTACTGTTCACGCAGGTCCCGCACTTCGATGTGATCGAGTTCCTGTCCCGCCCGATCACTCCGTATCTGCACGGTCAGAAACTGATTTATCTGCATCCGGGTGACGCGTTCCAGATTGTACTGGACGCCGGATTCGCACTGTCATTCATAATTGCGTCGCCTGTAATTCTGTATCAGCTGTGGGGATTCGTCTCCCCGGCGATGTATTCGCACGAGAAGAAGCTTGTCGTCCCGGTGCTGGCCGGCATAGTCGTGCTGTTCCTCGGCGGTGTGGCCATGGCGTTCACGCTCATCCTGCCGATGACGATCAAGTTCCTCGTCGGCGTGGAGTCTGCGGCACTCCAACCGATGATCGCGGCGTCTGAGTACTTCGGCTTTGCGATCTACATGTGCCTCGCGTTCGGCGCAGCATTCGAATTGCCGATCGTGATCATGGGCCTCACGGCCCTCGGCCTCACGAACCCGAAATTCCTGGCCAAGTATCGCCGGTACGCGGCCGTCGGTGGCCTGATCATCGGAACCTTCATTACTCCCGATCCGACCGCCATGTTCGCGATCGCGATCCCGATGTATGGATTATTCGAACTCAGCATTGTACTTTCGCGCATGGTGTATCGCTGGCGCGAAGGTAAGCACTCGCGTAAAGACGCGGACTCAGTGGATCCGCCGCCGCCGCCCCCGGTGCCTCCGCTGCAGCTTGAGGCGCTGCCGGCCGCGCGCGAAGTGCCGCTCCGCCTGGGTGATGCGCCGTGATCAGGGCACGCCTTTGCACGTTCCTGTCCGTCGCGCTTGGCATGCTTGCGGCATCTTCGGCTAGCGCCCAGCGCGGTGGTCGCCCGCCCATTCAGCCAACACCAGACGCCCGAAGGGCGATCAGAGCGCCAGGTGATACGACGCGCGATACACTAGCGCTCGTCAAGCCGCTGGTGAGCTGGGTATCTGACACGGATTCCGTCGCCAAGGCGCTGATGAAAATGCCCGGCTTCCGCGCGACCCGTTACCAGGGCGACAAGGTTGTGTTCGATGCAGAGAGCAAGGCGCTGCTCATTCAAGGGAAGCCGGCCGCGGTCGGCCGCGATCAGACAGTCGTCATTGGCGACACGGTGCTGTACAACGACGTCACCAAGTTCGTTACGGCAAGGGGTGACACCGTGATACTTCACGATCCTTCGCAACAGACTGCCGACGTGATCGCGAAGGGAAGTGTCTCGTACAACACTGCGCTCGGACGCGGCACCGCGACGAACATCAGTACGTCGGTGGAAAGTGGACAAACGTACTATCTCACGGGCCAGACAACCGCGTTCGTGCGGGATACGACTGCGGCGAAACGAAGCGCGTATTACGTACACAACGGCATAATCACAAGTTGTGACGACAGCGTACCGGACTACTACTTCAAGTCGAACGAGATAAAGTTCGTTTCAAAGAATCTTCTCGTCGCGCGGCCCGCAACGCTGTACGTCGCTGGCGTGCCGGTGTTCTGGCTGCCGTTTCTGTTTCAGGACGTCCGGAATGGCCGTCGGAGCGGAATTCTCACACCGCGGTTCGGCCTCAGTGAGTTCGTACGCAGCAGCTCGTCATATCGCCGCCATCTCGAGAATCTCGGATATTACGTGAATCTCGGCAACTACATGGACGCCGAGATGTGGTACGACTGGCGAAGTAGCGCGCGAGGGAATCCGGGTGACCCTGGCTTCTCGCGCGTCAATGGACAGTTCCGGTACCGCTGGCTGGACAGGTTCATCACCGGCGGGATCGCCGCCAGTCACCTTGCACAACCCGGCGGCTCGAACAACACTGCCGTCACCTGGTATCACTCGGAGGAGTTTTCGTCCACAAGTCGGTTTAACGCCAACGTCAACTTCACTACCAATACATTTGCACTGCGACAGACGACGTTCAATCCGCAGCAGCAACTGTCAGCGATCAGCTCGGACGTTAGATACAGCCGAAAGGTTGGACCGTTCTCGATGGACGTCGGCGGACACCGGGATCAGTACTCCGGACGGACGCAAATCCAGGAGAACTATCCGACTGTGAGCGTGACGAGCCCAACGCTTGCGGTTACGAACTGGCTCGACTGGACACCAAGCATGAATTTCCAGCGGTCGGCCAAGGTCAACATGGACGAATCACAGGCAATTTTCTACAACTACTTCAGGAACGCCGCTGGGGCGGCGGATAGCTCTCGCATCAAGGCTTCGGAGACAACGCAAACAACATCGTTCGGAACTCCGATCAGCATCCATGGCTTCAGGCTGGACTTGAGCGGCAACATACAGAGTCTCGAACTGGACCACCCGGTCACGCGAACGTTCATTGACCAGGCGGATACGACACAGCGCTACAGCCGGACATTCGCCAGATCTGCTACCAATCAGGCTGACTTCAATTTCGGTTTCAGCCTGCCCGGTTTTTTCCCAGGAACACTGAATCTGAATCCGTCGGTCAGCTTCAACAATGTTTACGCCGGATCATACTGGGTTCAGTCCGAGTTCTCGAACGGCCAATGGGTGCACCAGAACAAGCGCCCGACCTTCTCACTCGGCATTTCGCCGACGTTGTTCGCACTGTTTCCCGGCTTTGGTCCGTTGTCGCGGATTAGGCATTCAATCACGCCGCGGCTGAGTTTCGGGTATGCTCCTGCTGCTTCCGTTCCTCCCGAGTACCTCGCCGCGATCAACCATTCGGCTAGTGGCTTCCTGGGGAATCTGCCGCAGAATGCAGTAACGCTCGGCTTCTCCCAGGTTTTCGAGGGCAAGCTCAAATCCGACACGTCGTCGACCGGTCAGGGCCAAAAGCTGAGGCTTCTCGCTCTCGATTTCTCTTCGCTCACGTGGGATTTCGAGCGCGCGCGCGAGACGCACCGTACGGGCCTTACCACGAACAACTTTTCATACAGCGCGAGCTCGGATCTGCTGCCCGGATTCAGCTTCAACAGCAATTACTCGCTTTTCCAGGGCGACACGCAGAGTGATACAGCGCGGTTCAAGCCGTTCCGCGAAGGGATGAGCGCTTCGTTCACGCTCAACGGGCAGAGCGGAATATTCGCTGCCCTCGGGCGCCTCTTTGGTCACAGCGAAGCGCCCGTAGCCGAGAAGGCGCCGGCTACGGCTGAACAGACCGCACAGGACCAACTTGCGTCGGCACTTTCGTCGAATCCGGTCGCGGGTAGCTACGCGCGCGATCGACAGTACGGCGTCAGCGACGTCCCGAACTGGTCGAGCCAGATCAGCTTCACATCCAGTCGCCAACGACCTCCGATCGGCGGCAACGTAGTGAACTACGACCCCACGCTGATCTGTAATGTGAACATCGGCAACCCGGTGCTCTACGATCTGTGCCGACAGCAGGCGCTGCTGAATCCGCAAACTGCGGTCGGTAACGTGAACGATCCGATCGGTGGCGGAGTGTTTGTTCGCGTGCCGCCGCGTGAGACGATAAGTGCGCAGACCGCGTTTCACATAACGCAAAAATGGTCTGCCAGTTGGGGAACGTTGTACGATGTGGTCAATCGTGCATTTGCCAGCAACCAGGTTACGCTCCAGCGCGATCTGCATGACTGGCGCGCGATATTCTCGTACAGTCAGAGCCCAAACGGCAACTCGTACTTCAGCTTCATGATTGGAAACAAGGCGCAGCCGGATTTGAAATTCAACTACGACAAGCCTACTTACAGACAGCAGGATCTGCACTGAGCCTTGCTATCCGCCCGTTTCTCCCCGTGGGACGTCCCTGTTTTCCTGGCCAAATACGCTTATCTGACTCTGGTTCGGATGCCCATCCTCGTTCACTTCGAGGTCACGCTTCGCTGTAACGCACACTGTAATTTCTGCGATTACTGGAAGACTGACTCCGCGGAGCGACACAACGAATTGAAGAGTTATGTAGATGCGGCGCGCTTCTTCAATCCGATGATGATCACGTGGACTGGTGGCGAGCCGACGCTCCGTCGCGACCTGGAAGATCTCGTTGCCGGTGTGGATCGGGCGATTCGCATCAAGTACATGACCCTCATCACGCACGGTGGCATGCTAACGCCGGAGCGGGCCCAATCGCTCTGGGATGCTGGCATCAATCAGTTCAACATATCGCTGGATTATCTGGACGAGCGGCATGATGAAGCTCGCGGAATTCCTGGACTGGTCGACCGGATCATGGGAAATGTGGTTGCGATGCGCGAGCGCGGCATCGACGCGATCCGCTTCAATACGGTGATCAAACGGTCCAATCTCGATGAACTTGTGCCGATAGTTCAACGCGCCGCCGAGCTCGGGGCCGGGGTCAATTTCAGCTGCTACACGGACAACAAGAACGGCAACTCGGACGGAGTCATTCCCGCCTCCGAAGTCCGAAAGCTCGAAGCGGTCGTCGCCGAGTTGCTGGCGTTCAAGCGGAAGCGGCGGGGGATCATCACGAACTCGGATTACTATCTGGAGCAGATTCCTAGGTACGTTCGCGGGGAGACATCCGAACCGTGCCAGTCGGGGATCCGGACCATACACATCAACCCGTCGGGGTACGTGAAGCGCTGCCCGGATTTCCCTACGGACTTCCATTGGCGTGACTTCCGGAAGTATGAACCAGTCAACTGCAATGCGTGCTATTATGCTTGTCGTGGCGAGGCCCAGGCCCCATTACGGATCTCACGAATCCAGGATGTGATGGCTGCCCCTCTCAATCGTTAGATAGATAAATGGAGATAGGTCATTCTGGCCCGTTCCCAGTGCCATCGTTAACTTCCCCTTGACATGTCCAAGTCTGCCCAGCTCAAGAGGAAAGCC
>JBDTAZ010000137.1:0-17509 GCA_039924325.1 Gemmatimonadaceae bacterium | reverse complement strand
CGCTTCCGCTCGTATTTCCGCCGATGATACTCCCCGATGGCGACATCGTAGTCGACGGCGGCCTGAAGACGATGGTCGGATTGTTCGAAGCAATTCATTGGGGAGCTCGTCGCATCATCGCGATAGACGTGAGCGAGATCATCAATTCCGATGACGTGGCGTGGGAGCGCCAGGGGCTAGTCGGCATCCATGGCCGCGTAGTACAGATACTGGCTGAGCCACAGCGAGCGACGATCCAGGCTGCGCGCGGCCGCGTGCCAACGCTTCATATTCGGCCAGACGTGGGCCACTGGCCGTCTTTCACGTTCAATGCAACACAAGAACTAATCAATGCAGGATACAATGCGGTCGTCAGGGCACTGGAGTCGCCTGAATCCGCGCGCTTTCACGCCGCGGCGCCGATCGGGCCGGCGATCGCCGGGCGCAGGGCTGAATCAGCATAACTCAATTATTTAATCGGTATCCCTCTCGCGATTATCGCATCAGTCAGCGCAATATTCACATTATCGCGATTCAACCCTAATAACAACCAACCCTCCGTCCAGTGGCCATACCGCAGTTGCATCCGACAACTATCCGCAATGAGACCTTTGGCGGAGTCACGTATCATCTTGAAGGCGAACTCGTCCCCGTGCTTCACGTCGAGATCGCAGCCACGCACGTGTATTTTGAGCACCACGTGCTCCTATGGAAGCACCCGACCGTCTCAATCGGCGTGAAGTCTCTTGCCGGGGCGTTCAAGCGCCTTGTGTCTGGCATGCCAATCTTCATGACGGAAGCGAAGGGTGCCGGCCACATAGCCTTCAGTCGCGACGGAGCGGGTCAGATCATCCCGCTACACCTGGCACGCGGTCAATCAATCGATGTGCGCGAACATCAATTCCTCGCCGCTACAGACGCCGCGGAATTCACATTTCAGCGTGTAAGCGGAATCGGCAATATTCTGTTTGGTCAGAGCGGGCTGTTCATCGACTCTTTCAACGCACGGAGCGCAGACGCGATAGTCTGGTTGCACGGCTACGGAAATGTCTTCGAGGTTACGCTGCAGCCCGGTGAGCAGATTGACGTCGAACCGGGCGGCTGGATCTACAAGGATCCGTCTGTCCGTATGGAACTCGAAACGCAGAGTGTCGCCACAGGCCTGTTCGCAAGCGGCGGTCAGATATTCTTCAACAGATTCACTGGACCCGGTCGCGTCGGTATCCAGTCGATGTACTACCACCCTCCTGTCGCATCAGGCGAGAGCAACACGCAAGCCGCGGTGGGGGGCGGGATACTCGGCGCGGTTATGCGCGGAGTGATGGATAATCGTTGATGCCGGTGCTGCGGGAACCCCAGCACCACGGTGAATAACTTGTGGTGGAGTCGCGAAGACGGGTAGCAGTGAAGTCCTTCACCTTCACCGCTACCCTTTTTTCAATGCCGCCTGAATTATCGTCCGTGCTTCCGACTGAACGGTCCGGAGATGGTCGGCCCCCTTGAAGCTCTCAGCATAAAGCTTGTAAACATCCTCCGTCCCGGACGGTCGTACGGCGAACCAGCTGCTCGCACCGCTCACCTTGACCCCGCCGATAGAATCGCTCGAACCCGGCGCGGTCGTGATTACACTATCAATCTTCTCGCCCGCGAGTTGCGTGACGGTCACGTCGCTCGCGTTCAACTTGGAGAGTGTTTTCTTCTCTTCAACTGTCGCTGGAGAGTCGATTCGCTCGTAGACAGGATCACCAAACTCCTTCGTCAGGTCCTTGTACAGATCACCTGGGTCTTTCTGCGTAATCGCTGTCATCTCGGCCGCCAGCAGGCCTGCGATGATTCCGTCCTTGTCTGTCGTCCATAGCGTGCCGTCTCTCCGCAAAAAAGACGCACCCGCGCTCTCTTCACCCGCAAATCCCGTGGTTCCGCTCATCAACCCATCGACAAACCACTTGAATCCGACGGGAGTTTCATGGAGGGGCCGCTTGAGTCGCGCGGTAACGCGATCGATCATGCTGCTACTCACAACAGTCTTTCCAACACCCGCGGTCCGCGACCACTTGGGCCTATGATCGAAGAGATACGAGATAGCGACAGCAAGATAGTGATTCGGATTCAGAAGCCCGACACTCTTCGCCACTATACCGTGTCTGTCGTGATCCGTATCGCACGCCCATGCGACGTCGTACTTGTCCTTGAGGCCAATCAATCGCTGCATTGCATATGGCGATGAGCAATCCATTCGAATCTTGCCATCCCAATCCACAGTCATGAAGCGAAATGTCGGATCTACGTCGTCACTCACAACGGTAATCGGCACCTTGTATTTCTCAGCGATCATTGCCCAGTAGAAGACTCCGGCGCCGCCGAGCGGATCCACACCCAATTTGAGTTTCGCGCCACGGATAGCATCGAAATCAATCACTGCGCCAAGATCGCTGATGTATGAATCCATGTAATCGTGCTTATGCGTCGTTGCTGCATTTCTTGCGCGCTCGAGCGGCACACGCAGAACGCCCTTCAGTCCGTTCGCGAGAAATTCATTTGCCTTCTTTTCAATCCAACCGGTAATTGTGGTATCTGCCGGCCCGCCGTTCGTAGGATTGTATTTGAAACCGCCGTCATCAGGCGGATTGTGAGACGGTGTGACAACTATGCCGTCGGCGAGCCCTGCCTTGCGCCCCTTGTTGTACGTGATGATCGCATGCGATACTACCGGGGTGGGTGTATATCCATCGCGATCATCGATCATCACCGTGACGTCATTCGCCGCAAGCACCTCCAGCGACGAGGCGAATGCAGATGCGGATAGTGCGTGGGTATCTATGCCGAGAAACAGCGGGCCGTCTGTGCCCGCCTGTTTTCGATAAAGACAGATCGCCTGTGTTATCGCGAGGATGTGATCCTCGTTGAACGCGGTATCGAATGCTGAACCTCGATGTCCGGATGTTCCGAAGGCAACCCGTTGGGCTGGAACCGTGGGATCCGGAACGCGCGAGTAGTACGCCGTCATAAGGCGCGGAACGTTTACAAGAATGTCACGGGGGGCCGGCTTGCCGGCCAGAGGGCTGATACTCATAATTGCCTTGCAGTTGGAAACCGTGCAGAAACGGGAGCAAACATTGATATTACTGGCTGATGTCGCCGAGTGCGTTGATCGGTACTGTAACCGACACGCGAACCTCCCCGGCTTGATATGCGAGCAATTGGCATGCCCAGCGTGACCGGTATTACTGGAGCGACTCGACCCGCTCGGTTTCGCATCGAGTCGGTTGATGTCCTACGCGGCATCATCATGATCGTCATGGCATTGGATCATGTTCGCGAGTTCGTCGGAACCCCCGGCATCAATCCAACCGACCTGAGTAGTACCAGTACGGCGATGTTCTTCACGCGCTGGATAACGCACTTTTGCGCGCCAGTGTTCTTCCTCCTTACCGGCACCGGTGCATTTCTGTCGTTGCGCCGCAAGACCATACCGCAACTATCCCGCTTCCTCTGGACCCGCGGACTCTGGCTGATCTTCCTCGAGCTCGTTGTCACACGATGCCTCGGCTGGCAATTCAACTTCGATTTCCGACTTTCGCTACTCTCGGTCCTGTGGGCGCTCGGCTGCTCGATGATCCTCCTCGCCGCGCTGGTACATCTACCGGCAAAATACGTAGGATGGTTCGGTGTCGTACTGATCGCAGGGCATAACTTGTTCGACCCCATAAATCCGGCGTCGCTCGGCGCATTCGCCCCCGTCTGGTCGCTACTCCACGTTCCCGGATTCATCGTCTCGACGCCGCGGTTCACGATTTTCGAGGCTTATCCTCTGATCCCCTGGATTGGTGTCACCGCTGCGGGTTACTCACTTGGACAGATCTTCAATTGGGATGTCGATCGGCGACGTGATTTCCTGCTGCGACTGGGCATCGGCCTCGTGACCGCGTTCATAGTGCTTCGCGCGCTGAACATCTACGGTGATCCGAGCCCGTGGTCCATCCAGCACTCGCGGTGGTTCACATTACTGTCATTCATCAACACGACCAAGTACGCGCCGTCCCTGCTCTTTCTGTTGATGACGCTAGGGCCCGCGGTGCTGCTGCTGAGGGTAGTCGATTCCGGCACCCCTCGTTTTCTCCGCCCCGCGCTGACGGTTGGCAAAGTACCGCTGTTCTACTACATGGTGCACATCACGGTGATCCACACCATTGCACTGATTATTTGCCTTGTGCGGTTTGGGCAGGTGCACTGGATGTTCGAATCACCGACAATCGCGCAGTTTCCGACCGCAACGCCGCCTGGCTGGGGCTTTGGCCTCCCGGGTGTCTATCTGACGTGGGCAGTCGTGGTTCTCACGCTCTACCCGATGTGCCGCTGGTATGCCGCCCTTAAACAACGCAGATCCGACTGGTGGCTGAGCTACATCTAGATTTAGAGGATAGTGCCCAGTCATATCCTTACCCCTCTTCTCGCCCTTGTGGCGGTGGTGGTCGCCGTCTACGCGTTCGCGCCTATAGTCTGGTTGACGCGATCGGAGAGAGCGCTTGCGTTGCGCCGGATGTCCGGTCGCAAGTTATTGGCATGGTGGTGCGCCGCAACGATTCCGTGGATCATTGTCCTGTTGGCCGTTCATTTCTACCAGCGCATCTCGTTTTCCGCCAGCGGTGTTCTCGAATTGCTTGTGGCCATACTTGTCGCGCTGGCTTTGGTCTCGGTGCTCGTCTCACTGCCACTCGCCGTGATCGTTTTGTCAGTGATGTGGAAGCTCGATCGAAATTCGGTTGTATCTTTGCGAACTGAATAGCGTCGTATAGACAAACGTCCGGATCACCTGATCCGGACGTTTTTTTGCTTTTAGTTGCTGCGTGCTATGGTGTGCTAATGCGTGATTGATATGAACCAGGTGCCGATCATCGGGCCGCGCGGTCGACGACGCGGATTCGGATCTGGAGTAGTTCCCGGTGCCGGTGCTGGCGCGGGCCCGTACTCAGGCTGAAATAGATATGCCGTGTGCGTCGTTGGATCCACGGCGATTGTCTTCGCGCCTGGCTGAGTCATAACGGTCGCGACAACGGTGTACTTGTCAGGCGAGTCTTCATGCACAACGGTTACGTTGCCATCGCGGCCCGCAGGAATGTACATCAACTTCTGAGACTGATCCCAGCCGAAAGCGTCAACGCCTTCGCCGTTCGGAATTTCGGCGACCACCTTCCCGGTAGATGCGTCTGTTACAATGGACGTCTTGCCGCATCCGGAGAAAATGCGGTTGGCCGCACGATCCATCGCGATTCCGGTTGGTCCATCGCATGGAGCGATTGGCCACGTGGCAACGACCTTCCACGTCTTCGTATCAATGACGTCGATCGCACTCTTGTCTTCGAGATTTACGAAGATTCTGCCCTTCGCATTTCCCACCGCGCCTTCCGGGGCGTCGCCTGTGAGCATGACAGTCGTTACGACTGTGCCGTCCTTCGGATCGATAATCACCGCTGACCCCGTGGGTCGACTGTGATTCGTTGTCACGACCCGATCTGTCCCATCATCGTACATGATGCCGTCAAGTCCGTCGATGCCGGCGTGGATCTTCTTGATCACGGCCAGCGTCTTGAGGTCGAACATGGTGACCGTCGAGTCACCCGCGTTGGTCGTAAACCCGTGATTCCATTTTGGGGCGAGCGCTATGCCGTGCATACGCGGTGTGTCGGGAATGTCGCCCACCACCTTCCCCGTCGCGCCATCCACGACCATCACGTGCGTGCTGCGCGAAACGAATACTCTGCCGGACGCAGGATCCGCGGTGACGTAGTCCGTGCCGCCCTCGCCGCCGATCGTGTATTTGTGCACGGCGAACGACTGTGCAGAGAGCGCCGCCGGTGCCGCCAGTACCGAGGCAGCAAGAAGAGCCTGAATGCCAAGTGGGATACGGGTCATACCAACCTCTGTTAGGAAAGGACGCGACGCCGAAAATCAATCTTAAAAGTTACCGGCAGGAAGCTGATGTGAAGCTGACATTCTCGGATCCAATTGGCAACCTGGTTCGCCAAGTACTCAAACCAGTCCGTTTCCCGAGTTCAACTCCATGATTCGTCCGGCCAAAAAACGACTCTGAGGCCCGTCGGTAAGATCGCGAGCGACGGAATACGCGGCAACGGCCTCAGCGCGTCGGCCGAGTCGCCGCAACAGCGCTCCTCGGGCGGCGTGGGCAAGATAGTAATCGGATAACGCCCCGCTTTCCATGAGAGCATCTATCAATGCCAGGCCGCGGTCCTCGCCCTCGTCCATCGCCACAGCAACGGCGCGGTTCAATTCGACCACAGGGGAAGGTTGCAGCCGCATCAGCACGTCGTACAGAGCGATGATCTGTGCCCAGTCGGTGTCGCTCGATGACGCGGCCTCGGAGTGGAGCGCCGAGATCGCAGCCTGAATCGTGTACGTCCCGCAACGCCGCGAAGCCAATGCACTCCGGACAAGCTGTATTCCTTCGCTGATCCTGGTGCGGTCCCAGAGCGAGCGATCCTGATCTTCCAGCAACACCGGCGCGCCGTCAACGCCAATTCGCGCAAGGCGTCGAGAATCGTGCAGCAACATCAGTGCGAGCAAGCCTATGGCATCGGGCTCTGGAAGGATATCTACCAGTAACCGCCCGAGACGAATCGCCTCCGCGCAGAGATCGGCACGTGTCAACTCGTCGCCCGCTGTTGCGGCATAGCCTTCGTTGAAAATCAGGTACACTACCGCGAGCACCGCGTCGAGCCGTTCGGGCAACTCGCCAGGCGCCGGAATCTCGTACGGGATGCGCGTATCCCGAATTTTATTTTTCGCGCGCACAATGCGCTGAGCAAGAGTCGGCGCCGGAACGAGGAACGCGCTTGCGATCTCCTCTGTGGTGAGTCCACCGACAGTGCGAAGCGTGAGTGCGACCTGCGCATCCATCGCCAGTGCGGGATGGCAACACGTAAAGATCAATCGCAGTCGATCATCCGTAATTCCGTCCTCGTCAGACGCCGTTACATCGGCGCCAGGCGCACTCTCGATCTCGTACCTGAGCTGGGCTTGCCTGTCATCAAACCTCGCGCGGCGCCGAAGTTGATCTATCGCCTTGAATCGTCCAACACTCACAAGCCACGTCCGGGGATTCGCAGGAATTCCCTCAACCGGCCACCGGTCGATCGCCGCAACGAATGCGTCGTGGAGCGCTTCCTCCGCCAAGTCAATGTCGTGCAGGAGCCGAATCAGCGTTGCCAGGACGCGGCGCGAGTCGGAGCGATATACGCTCTCCACCACCTCGCGCACGGGCGTCGTGACATCCGTCATAATACAATTCCCGCAGCGATCAGCCGAACGTCATGATCGGCCGCACTTCGATCGATCCGTACTTCGCCGACGGAATCCGAGCCGCTATCTGAATCGCGGTGTTCAGGTCGGACGCCTCCACGAGATAGAAGCCGCCGAGTTGTTCCTTGGTCTCCGCGAACGGACCATCGGTGCTGAGCGTCTTGCCGTTCCGAACACGCACCGTCGTAGCCGACGCCGTCGGCTGAAGCGCGTGTCCCGCCAGCAATTGACCACTCTTCTGAATGTCGCTGGTCAGTGCGCCGTAATCGGCCATAAACCTATCTCCCTCCGCCTTGGACATCTTCGGCCAGATGGTCTCATCCTCATAAATCAAGCACAGGTATTTCATCGTCGCTGCTCCGTTTGGGTTGGTTGTGACTGCTTTCGGCTAATAGTCGAACGGAAGTCGCCCAAATCGACAACGGCGGAAAAACGCACTAGCTGCCGTTCTCGATCACATCGATGTACTTCAACCCGGAACCTGTATTGAACAGAACCACCCGGTCGCTTGGCTTGAGAAATCCAGTCGCAATCAGTTTGTCATAGGCAACGAGGGTAGCAGCACCTTCCGGCGCGGCGAAAACTCCCTCTTTCGACGCCATCGACGAAACGGCCTGCAACATCTCCGCGTCGGTCGCGGTCACTGCCGTCCCCTTGCTGTCATGAAGAATGTTCAGGATGATGTAGTCTGCATACGCCTTGGGCACTCGTAGGCCGGCCGCAATCGTGTGCGCATCGTTCCAGAACTCGGACGTCGGCTTGTGCTCATTCCATGCTTTTGGAATCGGCGCGCAGCCCTCAGCCTGTACCGCGATCATCTTCGGTCTTTCGGAGCCGATCCAGCCCAGATACTGCATCTCCTCGAAAGCCTTCCACATTCCGATGAGGCCAACCCCTCCACCAGTCGGGTAAAAGATGGCGTCCGGCAGCTTCCAATCGAGCTGCTCGGCGACCTCGTAGCCCATCGTCTTCTTCCCCTCGACGCGAAACGGCTCCTTGAGGCTCGAGATATCGAACCAGCCTTCAGCCTGCTTGCGTTCATTGACGATTTTCGCGCAGTCGCTGATCAGCCCATCTACGAATGTTACGTGCGCTCCATATTGCTGGCATTCCACCCGGTTTGCCACGGGGACGTCCTTCGGCATGAAGATGTGCGCTTCAAGGCCTCCAGCCGCGCAGTACGCGGCGAGCGCGCTCGCCGCATTGCCGGCGGATGGGATGGCGATCTTCTTGATCCCATACGCTTTGCACATCGTTACAGCCGCACAAAGACCGCGAGCCTTGAAGGAGCCAGTCGGGTTGAGCCCCTCGTCCTTGATGTAAACGTTCGGATTGTGACCGCTCCGTATCATTGGCGTGAAGCCCTCGCCAAGCGATATGGGATCGACCTGGGGAAGCACGTCGGAATAGCGCCACATGCTTGCGGTGCGTCCTTTCAACGAGTCGCGCGACGCCAGCCCGCGGTACGGTTCGAGATCATAGCGTGCATACAGCGAACCGGCGCACTTCGGGCAAACGGTCTGAGGCTCCGCGGCGCTGACATGATCGCCGCATTTGGTGCATTCGAAATGAGTAAGAACAGCCATTTCAGTTGTATCCTCGAGAAATCAATTCTTTGGACAGACGGAGTGGGACGGCGAGCATCGGTGGATCCTGCTCGGCGTCGTATCGATAATACCATCCTGGCGCTTTTTACGCTGGCCGGACCTCGGGGGTCGAGCAACTAGAGCAAACCAACTATCCTCACCGGAGTTACCTTCTTCGCCTTACAGGTCACCTGTCAGCCCCAATCTGGCTCAAAAGCTCCATGTGTATGGCCAACATGAACATCCTCTAGCTCAAGACCATGGAAGTACAAGGCGAAGTCGCAGACACGGGCCTCATTCGCGCAATCGGTGTGCGCGGACTCTCCGCCAATGTCGTAAACAACGTGGTCGGTTCCGGCATCTTTGTCCTGCCAGCGATCATCGCTGCGACGTTGGGCGCATCGGCGATCATCGCCTACGTCATCTGCGCGATTGCGATTGGATTGATTGGACTGACCTTCTCGGAGGCGGGAAGTCGAGTCTCCGCTCCTGGCGGTACATACGCATACGCCGAGGCCGCGTTCGGGCCCTATATAGGCTTTCTCAGCGGAATACTGTTCTGGTTGAGCCAGTTCGTTGCAAGCGCCGCCATCGCAACCGTGTTCGCCGGATCGATTGCCGCTGTCGCACCATCGCTTGGCGGCTTCCTTCCGCGCGCAGTAATTCTGGTCGTACTCTACAGTGGACTCGCAGTTGTCAATATCAGGGGTGTCCGTACAGGGATGGATATCGTCGAGGTGATAACCGCGGCAAAGTTGCTGCCTCTGATACTTCTCGCGCTCGTCGGCGCGTTTTTCATCACACCCGCGCATCTGGCATGGCAGTCCATGCCAACCTTCACCCAGATCGGCAGCGCGTCGTTGTTGCTGATCTTTGCGTTCACCGGAGTGGAGGGAGCACTTACATCGAGCGGAGAAGTCAAGGATCCGTCGCGTACAGTCCCCCGTGCAATATTGATCGGACTAGGCGCGGTGTCGCTCCTCTACATTTCGATACAGCTGGTTGCGCAGGGAGTGCTTGGACCGGATCTGGCGCTTAATCAGGATGCTCCACTTGTCGCCGTAGCAGCTCGAGCATTTGGACCCGCGGGGCGCATACTTCTCGGCGTCGGCGCAGCAATATCGACATTCGGTTACGTCAGCGGTGACATACTCACCACGCCGCGATTGCTTTTCGCGTTTGCGCGCGACGGCTTTCTTCCGAGGCAGCTTGCCACGGTCCACCCGCGTTTTCACTCACCGACGGTGGCGATCGTTGTCTACGCCGCGCTGTGCTGTGTACTCGCCATCACGGGGTCGTTTCGCACTCTCGTAATACTATCGACCGTGTCCATACTGATCGTGTATCTAATCACGTGCCTTGCAAGTATTCGGCTAACACGCCTTGACGTGCGTAGCGATGGACGGCCGTTCGTGCTGCCCGGTGGCCCCGTCATACCGGTGATCGCGTGCGGTGTCGTAGTCTGGATGCTTACCAGCGCATCACGACGCGAGTTCATCAGCGTCGCGGTGGCAATCGTCGTTGCGTCGGTCCTGTATATGATTCGCCCGAGACCCGGCGCAGTCGCCGGAGCCTCGGGCTGATTTCACACTTCGAGCAAGCGCGTTAACTATTTCAATACGCGGATCTTGATGTTGCGCATCGCGAGCACACCATCATGATCTCCCTGGATATCGATGTATCCGCTCGTCGCGCGGCCATAGTTGGGCCATGCACCAAACTTGCTCGCCTTCACCTTGGCTAGCCAATCAGGGCTCAAGAAATCGTACTCAAGCAGCTTCTGACCATTCATCCAGTGCTGTACATGATTACCCTGCACTACAATGAGGCTCGAATTCCACTGATCAGCTGGCTTCACAACGCCAGCAGGCGACGGGTACAACGCGTAGTCTGAGCCGGCAGCAGTCAGCCGGCTCTTGCCGTCAGGATGGCCAGCGTCGTCGAGCAACTGATACTCCGGTCCCGACCAGTAAGGATGATCGTACTCCTCCGTCACGCGGTACATCACGCCACTGTTGCCGCCAGCACCAAGCTTCCAGTCAAAAGAAAGTTCGAAATTGGCAAACTTCTCGCGAGTTACAAGATCCTCGACCTCCCCGGACTTGGTAAGCTCTCCATTGACGATGCTCCAACCCTTCGGCATCGTCTGACTCTTGTAGCCGCGGAACGCGTTCATCGACGTTCCGTCAAAAAGAGTCTGCCATCCACTGGACCCGGCAGAGCCCGCGTCCTGTTCAGCGTTCTGCGATGCACTTGCGCAGCCAATCAATAGAAACGCGGATGCAGCGAACGCGGCGAATGCGCTCACGCGTGTTCCAACTTTACCGTACATGATGCTCCTCGAGTGTGTAAATAGTTAGACCGACCAGCCAGCGCGATACTCTCGCGTCAAGTACTGATTGGCCTCCGGAATATTCGTCACCGTCATACGCTCGCCGTCGTACAGGAGCTTGCGACCTTGCCCTGTACGCAGCGCGACCACGCCAAGCAGCATCGTTTCAGTGAGCCGCGCGCCATACTCGATCGGCGAACTCGCCGTTGCCTGGCCCATGCAAGCCTTTGCCCAGTTGACCTCATGACTCCAGGGAATCCGTTCGTACGTCTTTGGAACGAGTGCTGCCTCGGCCATGAGCGACGTGGGATACAGTCGCGGGTTCTGGCCGTACGTGTCATTCATGAGTATGCCGCGCTCACCGACAAATATCACTCCGTTCGTCTTGAGTGGCACATCGTCCGGCAACACCGCCGGTCGCGACGGATATAGCCCGCCGTCATACCAGTTCAATCGCACAGGTGGTTGTGTTCCGCGTGCGGCAAACTCGTAGTGAACGGTCGTCGCCATCGGATACGACACAACCCTGCGCCTCGATCCGTTGCTCGCCGTCAATCGCGCCGGCTCCGTCAGCTCCATCGTCCCCAACGGTGTCGATGTCGCTTCGATGCTCGTTGGATACGTGAGAGCCAATGCCCAATACGGCTGGTCGATCAGATGCGCTCCCATATCTCCCAGTGCACCGACGCCAAAATCTGTCCAACCGCGCCAGTTGAACGGATGATAGATCGGATGATACGGAATCGACTCCGCGTTGCCGCCTAGATACAGATCCCAATCCAAACCTTCCGGGACGGGATATGATCCCATCGCGTACGCAACAGCATCATCGAGCCTGCGTTGATCCCACGCTGTACCGAATCCATCGTCCGGATAATCCGCCGGTGGCTTGGTGGTCGAAGGACGCGGCACGCCCTGCGGCCAGTACCCCTTCGGCCGGTTGGTCCAAACATGCGCTTCATGCACCGGCCCGATGACTCCGGCCTGAATCCACTCGTTGATCAGACGGGCACCCTCACCAGAATGCCCCTGATTTCCCATCTGTGTTACCAACTTGGGATTCGCGAGCGCGACCTGCCGCAACACGCGCGACTCATGCACCGTGGTTGTCAGTGGCTTCTGAACATATACGTGCTTCCCCGCTTCCATAGCTGCCTTCGCGATTACAGCGTGATTGTGGTCCGGCGTCGCCACAACGACTCCGTCTATATCATGCTGCTTCGCCAGCATCTCGCGAAAATCTCTGTAACGCACAGCCTTGGTGATTTGCTCATCAAGGCGTGTCCGCGACGGCGTTCCTTTCCCGTCGGTATCGGCGAGTTTTTTTGCTATCGCACGGTCAACGTCGACGTCACATATCGCAACGATGTTACACAGCTCTGCGAGCGCCTCTGCGTTTACCGTGCCCTGTCCACCGAAGCCAACGATTGCGACGTTCAGGACACCGCCAGGTGACCGGTGACCAGCCACACCGCCCGCCATCATTCGCGGAGCCACCATTGCACCAAGAGCCAACTTCCCGGTTCCGGCGAGGAAATCTCGCCGAGTTACGTCGTGATCTGTCATGGGTTGCCAGTTTGCGGGATCAGTGCCGTGGATCAGTACCTCTGAGCCGTCCGAAAATGGCAAACCTCGCCACGTTTAGTAAGGGACCCGCCAGAATGTTATCTATTAAGCGTAGCCATTTACTCCGCAAAACTGCTCGAAGGAGAGCTTATGCAGCCCCGTTTTGATTATACGAAAGTGGACCCGGAAGCCTATCGCGCCATGGCAGCTATGGAACGGTACCTCCATCAGGTAAGCCTCCCGCAACCCCTGGTTCACCTTATCAAGTTGTATTCGTCCGTTATCAACCACTGCGCCTATTGCATCGACATGCACTGGAAGGATCTTCGCGCACTGGGCGAAACCGAACAGCGCCTTTATGGGCTTCCGGCCTGGCGCGAATCTCCTTACTACACAGATCGTGAACGAGCCGCATTTGTCTGGGTTGAAGCTGTGACAGTTGTCACGGATGGTTTCATTTCGGACGAAGCGTATCAAACCGTACAGGAGCAGTTCTCGGAAAAGGAGATAGTCGAGCTGACCATGACCATCGTGACAATCAATTCGTGGAATCGCCTCGCAATCTCGGCGCGTACCACAGCAGGCGCGTACAAGCCCGCAAATACCTGATCCAAACACTGCAAACAGCGCAATGACGAAATCAGCTGCCGTTGCACTCATCATTGCGCTGTCGGCGTGCTCCAGCGCGCTTCCGACGCAGACGCCTACACCTGACCCAACCGCACAGGGCAGTAACAGTCCGATCGTACATGAATGCGACTCGGCGAAACCTGGATGGATCTTCTGCGATGATTTCGAGACCAATCGGCTCGCGAGTTACTTCGAGTACAATAATCCCGATTCCAGTTTCCAACTGACCGATAGTGTGGGCGTAGATGGATCCGCTGGAATGCGCGTGCATTTCAGGAAGGGCCAGGTCGACGCCGGCTCGCTCCGACTGGCATTCGGCAGGACGCCAACCCCCTACATGCATCCTGTCGATAGTGGCACGGCTAAATACCGAGACATCTACTGGCGCGTGTACGTTCGCGATGAATCGACATGGACAGGCGGCGGTGGCGACAAATTGTCGCGCGCCCAGGTTCTCGCGTCACCCACATGGGCGCAGGCGATGGGGGCTCCGGTATGGTCCGGTGGAGCAAGTACAGCCGGCGGCGCCAATTACCTGGTTCTGGATCCTTACTCTGGCACGAACGCTGACGGCAGTCTGCAGACCACTACATACAACGACTTCCCAAACCTGCGGTGGCTTGGCGCCGTGAGTTCGAGCACTCCAATATTTGATCAGTCACACGTCGGTAAATGGTACTGTGTCGAGGCGCACGCTCGGCTCAACGACGCCGGCTCATCAAATGGTGTGTTCGAATTGTGGATCGACGGTCACCTCGAAGCGCAACACGCCGATCTCAACTGGGTCGGCAGCTTTGCCGATTACGGAATCAACACGGTGTTTCTGGAGAACTACTGGAATGCAGGCTCACCAGTGGACCAGTACAGGTACATGGACAATTTTGTTGTCAGTACCCAACGGATCGGATGCTGAAGGCTTATCCCGCCGGATTGCGTTCCCCCGGCAGCCCACTGATGAGCGACGCGTGAGGTAGCGGCTATCCTATGTCTGGTATGGCCAGCCAGGTAATCGGCAAACCGCCTGCATCAGCGTCAATCAGAACGAACGTGCGCACCTGACCCGGTGTAAGCGCTGTCGCATTCACATCGAGCAATACGGTCTTGGTCCCTGCGGAGGTGATCACCAAATGAACGGTACCGACGCCGACGTTCTGGTAATTCGTCACGCCTTCGAACGGAATATTCGTCGCGACTGGTGTGGTGAGCGTGGTGCTGTCAGCTCCAGTGATGTAGACATCGACTGCGCCAGCAGTCGGCGAAACATTGACGATCCGCAACCCAATCGAATTCGTCGGCGGCACGGAGACCGTGTCCGGGAGAACGAGTAGTCCAGCACCAGACGCATGTTGGGTAAGGATCAGCGCATACGTTCCCTTGTTGGCTACGACCAATTGGCTTGACGCGAGTGTCGTCGTATCTGGTGCACTGCGAATGGCGAAACTCCGCGGCGTAGTCGGGGCGTTTACGTAGATCGACGAGCCCTGGCCGTATGGCAGACCGGAAAGCGCGTCAACTCCATCCACGAAGAGATCCGCTGTTGCATAGCTGTTCGCGGCGTTGATGAACTGCACGATGGCCTGGTTGTTCGTCGGCCCCAGGGCATTGTCCACCTGGCAGCCGGATACTGCGACGAGCCCGGCGGCAATACCGACAAGCGCAAGCCCCCGTACGCTCAGGTGCCTGCGAATCGCTGAGAGCGTCATGTGTTGAGCCATATGAAATCTTGGTTAGTGATAGTTTTCCGACCGACCAGCCGTCGATTTGTGCATCACAATTCGAGCCAGTACCGTCAAATACACGTTTCGGGTTGGCCCGGGTCCACCGATCGGACGGGAGACAGACAAAAAAATAGAGCGCCGGGAGGCACTCGGTACCAGGTCCCCGGCTGCGCGTCAGCCTTGGCCCGGATTTGCGACCACTCGGCGCTCGGCCGCCTGTTCCGCAGTTGTCCGGCGATCTTCGCGCCGCTCAAATCCGCGGTCCTCGGCTTCAGGGCCAGCCTCGACAGAAACTAATGGGTCGCTACCACCTTCAGCACCCTCGCGCCGCCGCTCTATTGGCGAGCCGTCAGCGCGCCGCAAGTCGTGGAGTAACGCACAGCGCAAACATAGATCGACCGTACGATTCCTGCGACGAAAAACGCCGAACGGCGCGCCGCAAACCTCGCAGCTCAGCGCCGCCAGAGCCATTGTCACGATCAGAATCGGGCACAGCACAAGAGCCGCGATGACCCAGTGCTCAATCATTATGCCCAAAAGTGCGGTGAGTGTCACCAAATCTCCAAGTGAGCCCGGCACCAGAAAGGGCCCGGCTGCGTGAAGTAACCCAAGCTTCTATTATCGACCACTCGTTCGAGAACGGACAGTCAAGATTTTGAAACCGCCCCTACCGGCTTCAAAGCTCAACCAATCGAACCGTCGCCGGACATTTCTTTTCGCCTACTTAATGCAGATTTGAGAATGGACAGTCATACATTCTTCGTGAGTGGCGTAACGCGTACTCCCCGGCGAAGGAAGACCATGTTTCTCACAATTGCACTTGTTCTATTGCTGCTATGGGCACTCGGATTCTTCGTGTTCCCGGCCGTGGGGGCGCTGATCCACATACTTCTCGTACTGGCGATTATCTCCATCCTATGGCACTTCATCGCGCGTCCCACCACGCGCGTATAGCCTTGCAAGCGCCGGTCCCCGGCTCGGCCCCGGCCGAATCCGGATCGACTGATTGCAGTGACGCGGGAGCTCCACGTTGCGATACACGCTAGCAGCTCTTTTACTACACTTTGCCCCAAAATCCTTAAGTTGTTGCGTTCATGGGCTATTACTGTCGCATTAGTGGCGCTAAATCTATGGACCGCAACCCACTGCTTCGCCTTCGATAACCTTGCCTAGGCAGCGCCCGATGGTGCAGTAAAACGTGTAGCGGCGGCAGTGATTCCAGCTCCCAGCACTGCGGCGGTGCCGGCCAGTAGTGCGCCAAAGACCAGCGTCACAACCATTAGAAGAGCTCCCGGTACGTGCATCACGGCACCGATCTGAGCTGCCACCAACCGAATATCCGCGCCTCTGGCCAATTCCGCGCCGAGTGTGCCGGCCCACGCTAGTACCGCTCCGAGGGCGGCGATCGAACCGCGCGCAGTTACTCGCCACTCCAACGCGCCGTAAACGAAGCCGACACAGGCTACGCTCAGCCACCCAAACCACACCGTTCCGGCCGCGCAAGCGATGGCGACAACGCCCACCCTGGCGACAAATCGATCGATCTTCATCGGCCTGGTGGCTCCAGTTTGAGAGTGGCGCTTGTTACCGCTGTTGGCAGCTCGGCGGCGGTTCGCGGAAACATGAGCGGTTGAAGCCTTCCGCTTTCCCAGAATCGAAGGTGATCCATATACCTCGGACTGAACGGATTACCGCTCTGCCCACCGGGCAGAGTTCCCCATGCCCGAACCTCCGGACCCATCTCGACCACCATTCGCCAACTCGGACCGAACATCCCGCTACCGCTGGACGGGGCGAGTGTGCCCACGCCACCCTGAACCGGAATTCCGAGGGCGGAGAAGGCGGGGATCTGCAACAGGTGGTAGATGTTCGCGAACTGCACGCGGTCCCAACGCCACCCTCCGGCGTCAGGCGCGCCGTGTTTCCTTTCCACGATGTGGAGGGCTGCCACAAGGCTCTTCGCCAGAATGTCGTCGCGATTCTCGACCACGTCCTTCGTGCGACGATCGTCCCACCACGCATTTGTTGGCTGACTCATCAGCTCAACCAGTACTGCAGTGCTTGGAGTGGCGACACGCTTTCCGTCGCGCATCAACTCATCCCACGTTAGATCGGAGAGTTGTTGCATTGCCGTTTCGAACAGCACCGCCCGTGTATTGGCGCGAGTGTACTTACGATCCCACTGACCAAGCAGCGCCGCCGCGGAGTCGAGTTCCCGACTGCCCCGTCCAACTGAATCTTCGTTTTTTGCAGATGCAAGAAAATACGGCACAAAGATATCTGCCCGTACGCTGGACGGATCTGTCTGCCAGCGAATCATGCTGTCGACCGTTACGTCCGTGCTTGTACGAAGCAACTGATTGATTCGCAACGCACGCCAC
>JBDTAZ010000136.1:0-5317 GCA_039924325.1 Gemmatimonadaceae bacterium | reverse complement strand
CGTGGCGGATGGACTTGGTACACTGGTAGCGCGAGTTGGTACTATCGTACCGGTCTCGAAGCAATTCTTGGCTTTACGAAGCGCGGAGATTCCCTCACGATGAATCCGTGCATCCCGGCAACGTGGGATGGGTTCACGCTCGAATACACGTTTGGATCCGCACAGTATACGGTCGAGGTGCGCAATCCATCGCACATTGAACATGGAGTCAAGAGCGTGACGGTGGACGGAGCGGGCGTTGCTGATGGAGTTGTCCGACTGACCGATGACTCACAACATCACAGTGTGGTGGTTGAAATGGGGTGAGTGCTGGTGTCTACGGTTGGCGGTTCTCGCTATTCGGAACCGCCAACGGGCAGCTTTTCGAGATCAGCGATCGCCGGCCCATTGACCACGCGGCCGTAGGCGTCGAATCGCGATCCGTGGCACGGGCAGTCCCAGGTCTTTTCTGTATCGTTCCAGTCAACGATGCAATAGAGATGAGTGCAGACCGCGGAGCACTCGGTAATCTTGCCGTCGCTATCTCTGTAAGCGGCGATCTTTCGCAAGCCACGGCGAATCACAGCACCGGAATCGTTCGGGATGTCGTTTACACTTCCGACATCACCGAACGTTAGCCAACTCGAATATTGCTCGGCGACATTGAAATTTTCGCGAGCGAAGCCGGCGACTGACCGGTAGCTGATGCGGGCTGGATCGTAGATTTCCTTCCACGGATTGTCGTGACCGGTGAGCAAATCCGTCAGCAGTATCCCGGCAAGCGTGCCGTGTGTGATCCCGTTGCCTGAATCACCGGTGATGATATAGATGTGCTCGTCGGTTCCGGGATTCTTGCCGATGAAAGCCAGTGAGTCCACCGGTTCGAGGAGCTGGCCAGACCACCGGTACAGAACCTCTTCCGACATCGGAAAACGGTGACGCGTCCATTCCTCCAGACGCGCGAAGCGTTCGTCCATGTCGCGAGCCTGCCCGGTCTTGTGATCCTCGCCGCCTACAATGAGTACTTCGTAGTCCGCTCCGGGTTTATCCGCGGCATGCACGCTTGCGTAATGGTACGGATCGCCGGTGTCCCATAACAGAATATGTGGTACCGATCCTGTCGGAACGCGCAACCCCAGCACATACGTGCGGTACGCTGCCTGTTTTGTGTGAAGAACCATCCAGTCGTTCACCGGAGAATGGGTCGCGACAACGATGTCGTCGGCGATTATCGTGTGCCCATCTGCGGTGATGACGCGCGCGGGCGTGCCATCCTCGATGTCCTTCGCTTTCGTTCCACAATAGATATTTCCCCCATCACGAACGATTGCACGTGCAAGTCCATTCAGATACTTCAGGATGTGGAACTGAGCCTGTCGCGGAAAACGAAGCGCCGGGCCGGTGTCGAAGAAGTCGAGCGGAGCGCGATCGACAAGCGTTGTATCGGTCAGGCCCGCGACATGGGTCGCCTCGAGCTCCGATTCAAGAAGTTTCCGTTTGGAGTCGGGGGCTAGAAAGAGAAAGCCGTCGAGCCGCTCGAAGTCGCAGTCGATAGCTTCGAGTTCGGCAATCGCCTCAATCCGCTGGACCGCGGCTGTGTGCGATTCAGCGGCGAGACGCGCACCCTGATCGCCGAATAGTCTGGCGATGCGGGAATAGAGATCGTCCAGTGCATTCGAGATGTGAGCCGTGGTGCGACCCGTTTCGCCGCCACCAATTGGTCCATCGTCAATTACGGTTACTATCTTGCCGGCTCGCGCGAGCATGTACGCTGTGCTCATGCCGGCGATGCCAGCCCCGATTACGCAAACGTTGGCACGGACATCATGTGTAAGCGGAGGGAAGGACACCATCTCAACCGTGTCCATCCAGAGCGATTCAGTAGCGCCAGAATCCGATTGCATGTCTTGCTCGTCTCAAATGGTCGTCGTCACTATCTTTTTCAAGGCATTCGGTATGCCACGATCGCAGGGAGACTAAATGACAGGCGCATCAGCACCACCGCAGACAGACGTTACGAGTACCTGGGTGATCGATAAGATCGAGAACGGAATCGCCTCCATCGAAGTCGATGGCGGAACGATGATCTCCATCCCGCGGGCGCTGTTACCAAAGGGAGCCCAGGAAGGCGATGTCCTTCGAGCCAATCTCGCGCTTGATCCGGCCGAAAAGGCAAAGCGTCTGGCAGAATCGGCGGCTCAGGTCGCGAAGGGCGGAACCGGCGGAAAGGGAAACATCACGCTCTGATGCCGCGGCCGACCGGGGTTAGTCCCCGTTGCCAGCGCAGCCGCGTGCACTGGCACGTCGATCACTTGGCCCGTTCCTGTCCGTGCCGAAACGGGAAGGTGTAATTGTAAAGCCGCTGTCGCGGATTCCCGCCGAGCGAATTGTCACCGTGCCATTCTGATCAGTTCGGTACCACGGAATGCTCGCCGCGCGATACTCGGCCTTGGCCTGAGTGTGCATGTGCCCGTAGTCGTTCTGTGCCCCGAGCGAGGCCACTACCCATGACGGTTGTGTAAGCTCGAGGTAGCGTGGCGTGACGCCGTTGCAGCTCCCGTGATGGTCGGCCTTGAGCACATCCACGCGCATCCCAGGATTCTGCGCGTAACCAGCCGATGCAAAATAGGCGATCTCGCCATGCTCGGCGTCACCGGCCAGCCACATGGAGAACGACGCCGAATCGGCGCCTACGATCTTTACAGCCGCAGACCGGTTGTTGATCTTGGTCGGCTCCGGCATCGGTCGCATGACGTGCAGCACTGCGCCACCGCGAAGCGCGATCGTGCATATCGGAGTTCCGTCGCCACACGGGTCATCGGTGTCGCGGTACTGCAGGCTGTCACGATCTACGCGCGAGAGTATCGAGTCGCGTAGCCGGGCAAGGGTGGAAGCCGCCGAGGGGTCCTTGTTTTCAAAAAAGTACCGAATCCGTATATGGCGACGGGAGTCAAACAGCGGCAACAACCCGGTGTAGTGGTCCGAATGCTGGTGCGTCAGTATGACAACATCGATCGTGGTTTTGTTGAGGCCCAGCGAATCCAGCAACTGACCCATCCGCCGAGCATCCGGTCCGCCGTCGATGATGACGCGACTGTCGCCGTTATGGATGTATGTGGCGTCGCCCTGACCGACGTCCAGATCGCGCACTGTTATGGCAGGCGCCGGAGGATCGACAACACCAGAGTCGCGCGTGGTCGCATCGTCGCGCATTCCCAACGCGCCGTACGCAATCAGCGCGACGAACACAAGGCCGACGATAATGACCAGGATGCGGCGTACCATTAAACAAGAATAACGTCCCAACGTGACATTGTGCCAACCACCGGCAGAACGGTGCAATCGAATTCTCGCGATGGCGACGCAGCATCCTGCAAACCAGTTGATCAGTCATCCCCGCGCTGTACTCATCATCCCCGCGTCGTATTCGTCATCCCCGCGAAAGCGGGGATCCAAAAGCGGGGATCCATGCTCACCGGCACACAGGACTGCAATGGATTCCCGCTTTCGCGGGAATGACGGTGGATGTCGGCGCGGAACGCGGTCGCCGACCTAGCTGAGAATCGCTCTCACAGGCGCCGCATCCAATCCCGCGATTTTCATAGGCAACGCATCCAGCTCGTAGTTTCCCGGCGCCGCGGCCCGCAAGTCGAGATTCTCCAGCACACACACGCCGCGATCCAGCAACGCGTGATGCACGTTGAGTGTCTTGCTCTCCCGATCATCAGCGGACGGGCAGTCCATGCCAACAAGGAGGACTCCGCGCCGAACGAGTTCGTCGGCGCAGCGCACGGACAGCCACGGCCAGCTCTCCGGAAACTCTCCACGAGCGATGCTTCGGCCGGTCTTGAGGAGAAGCCGTCGCAGTGAAGCGTGAGCAATCTCGCGATCGATTCGTTCGATCTCGATCTCGCCGTCAATATCTGTGACGTCCACGACAGTAGCTGGTCCACGAAATGCCGCGAGCGAAAGGGTCTCGGACGCCGCGCCGCCGTTCGTAACGTGCAATGGCGTATCGGCGTGAGTGCCCGCGTGCGGGCTCGCAGTAATCGCACTCACGTTTACGCTTGATCCCTCATCCATTTCCCACGTCCACAGACACGAGAACGGCGTGTCCCCCGGCCAGACAGGAGTGTCGGGGGACAGCAGCACCGAGATATCGATTATTCGGTCGCCGTGCATCTACTGAGCGATCATTTGAGCGATCACTTGAGCGATCACTTTCCGATGACGGACTTTGCAGTTTGTACGACGTTCTCGGGAGTCAGATGAAACTCCGTGTACAGCTCCTTGTACGGCGCCGATGCGCCGAAATGCTCGAGTCCAATCGCGACTCCGCCGTCGCCGATCCACTTGTACCATGACATTGGTTGCGATGCCTCGATCGATACTCGCTTGATCCCAGGCGGAAGCACACTGTCGCGATACGCCTGATCCTGCTTCGCAAACAGCTCCATGCTCGGCACACTCACCGTACGCGCCTTGATTCCCTCCGCCGTGAGGGCATCCTGTGCCTTGAGGATGATCTCAACTTCGGATCCGCTGGCCATCAATACCACATCGGGCTTGCCGCCACTTGCATCGGCGAGAACGTACGCGCCACGCGCGACATTGCTCGCAGCTGCGTACTTGGTGCGGTCTATGAACATCAATTTCTGGCGCGTCAGGATCATGCAAACCGGTGTAGTCATCTTGAGCGCTGTTCGCCACGCTTCGGCGGTCTCATTTGCATCCGCCGGTCGAATGACAGTCATGAACGGGACGGCACGGAGATTCGACAGCTGCTCGATCGGCTGATGCGTCGGTCCATCTTCGCCCAGCCCGATGGAATCGTGCGTGTATACGTAGATGACATGTTGTTTCATCATGCACGCGAGACGCATCGGCGGCCGCATGTAATCGCTGAAGATCAGAAATGTTGCGCCGTAGGGGATGATTCCACCGTAAAGCGCCATCCCGTTCATGATTCCGCCCATTCCGTGCTCGCGAATTCCGAAATGGAAATTCCGGCCTTCGTGATGTCCAGGCTCGAAGCTGTCCGCTCCCTTCACGATTGTGTCCGTTGACGGAGATAGATCGGCAGATCCGCCAATCAGTTCGGGTATTTTCTGCGCGATTGCATTGATCACGGCTCCCGATGCGGAGCGAGTCGCGACGTTGCCGTTGGTCGCGTCGAAAGTCGGAATCAGAGATTCCCATCCGTCCTGAAGCTTGCCCGCCGCGCGTCGCTCGTACTCCTTGGCGAGATCCGGGTTGGCCGTTTTCCAATCACCGTAGAGTTTGGTCCAACTCGCCTGCTCATCCGCCCCGGCGGTCCCAGCGTGACGCCAGAATGCCA
>JBDTAZ010000135.1:0-10146 GCA_039924325.1 Gemmatimonadaceae bacterium | reverse complement strand
CGCCGCTTATGCTGGCGAGGTGAATATCGCTGCCTATATCTCGGTACACGTAGTCGTAACTGTGATCCGCCAGCGGACTTCCTGTCGACAGTATGGTACGGACACACGCGACGTTGTGGCTCGTCCGAGGAGCGAGTCCCGTCTTCTCGGCGAGTGCCAGATATTTCGCGCTGGTCCCGAATACTGTAACTCGCTCTCGCTCGATCAAGTCCCAAAGGATTTTCGAACGCGGCTGTAGCGCCGCGCCGTCGTACAGCACGACTGTAGCGCCGACAGCGAGCGAGCTCAGCATCCAGTTCCACATCATCCAGCCGCATGTGGTGTAGTAAAACATGCGATCGTCGCGCGTGAGGTTGGTATGCAGTACCAGCTCCTTAAGGTGTTGCAGCAGCGTCCCGCCGGCACCGTGGACCATGCACTTGGGGAGTCCCGTCGTGCCGGACGAGTACATCACGTAAACCGGATGATCGAACGCTAACTGCACAAACGCCGGAGAATCTCCGATTCGCCGCAGCGAGTCCCACCGTACCGCTCGCGGGACGCTCGCGGCATCTACATGCGGATCGAGATACGGAACAAGGATGATATTAGCGATCGACGGAATGCGTGAAGCAATCTCGCGCACGCGAGCGAGGCAATCGATTTCCTTGCCGGCGTATCGATAGCCGTCGGCGCACACGAGCACCTTGGGCTCTATCTGACCGAACCTGTCCAGCACTCCCTGTACTCCGAAATCGGGCGAACACGAGCTCCATACGGCGCCGAGCGTCGTCGCTGCGAGCATCGCGATGATCGTCTCGGGAAGGTTGGGGAGAAATCCTGCAACCCGGTCACCTACACCGACGCCCATGTCGCGCAACGCAGTCGCGATGCGGCTTACCTCTCCGCCGAGTTCCGCGAAGGTAAGCTGCTGCTGTCGCCCCATTTCGTTCCAGGAGATTATCGCAGGGCGATCATCTCGGTAGCGAAGCAGATTCTCGGCGAAGTTGAGCTTCGCACCATCGAACCATTTGGGGCCAAGTGCGGCATCGGGCGGTGCCATGCGATCAAGGTCACTGCATTTGCTCGCTTCGAAATCCTGAGCAATGAGGCCACAGAAGTCCGCTATCGCGCGCCAGAACTCCTCGCGATTGCGAATAGACCATTCGTGCAGCACACCGTACGGGCCAGCCTCACCGGTCGCGAAGCGGCCGCGTGCGCGCAAGGATGCAACGAACTGCGTAATATTCGCGTCGCGCACCTGCTCCGGTGACGGACGCCAGATAGGCTGCACCAGGGGCATCGTCATTCCCGCGAAAGCGGGAATCCATGTTTGCGATTTTCGGCTTGGCTAACAGCACGCCGCCGACCGACAGCAATTGGATTCCCGCTTTCGCGGGAATGACGAGATTCAGTGGCTCTCACCAGCAACAAATTTTACGACGTCGGCGGGGAGAACGCCGTCTGATCGTGTTGCGCCGAGATCCACGACTTGTGGTAACTGGGATCTTCGATGTCGAGCGCCTGCTTCGCGATCTTGAGAGGACGGAAGGTGTCCATCATCACCGCGAGTTCATCGGTATACTTGGCCCCGATGGACGCCTCGGCGCGGCCTGGATGGGGACCGTGCGGCATTCCGTCGGGATGATGCGTGATCGATCCAAATTCGATACCCTTGCGCGACATGAACTCGCTCGACGCGTAGTAGATCACCTCGTCGGAATCGACGTTGGAGTGATTGTACGGAGCCGGGATCGCTTCCGGATGAAAATCGTACGGGCGCGGACAGAACGAGCACACGACGAAGCCGTCGCCCTGGAACGTTTGATGAACCGGCGGTGGCTGGTGAACCCTGCCAACAATCGGCTCGAAATCAGAGATGTTGAACGCCCACGGATAATAGTATCCGTCCCATCCGACAACGTCGAACGGGTGGTGGTCAAGTATCTGTTCGTTAATACCGTCGTACTGCTTTACAAAAATTGGAAAGTCGCCCATCTCATCATGCGTGACGAGCTTCTCAGGCAGACGAATGTCACGCTCTGAGTAAGGTGCGCCTTCGATAGCCTGACCAAACTCGTTCCGGTACCGCTTGGGCGAACGAATGTGCCCCTTGCTCTCCATGATCAGCAGCTTGGGCTGCTCGGCGTCCTTGTCAAAACGGTACTTGTGCATGATTCCGCGATGAACGACCAGATAATCTCCCTCGTGGAATGGCAGCTCACCAAATACCGATTCAAGCACACCCTTCCCCTTGCTCACATATACCAGCTCATCGGCCTGCGCATTCCGGTAGAAATGCTTGTCTTCCAGGTCGGGCTCGACGTACAGCATCGCAACGTCCTGATTGAACAACAAAGGGATGCGGTCCATCGTCGGGCTGCCACCCTTCCGTACGTGAGACGTAAGAAAGTGGCGATGACGAAGCGTGTTGTCGGTATCCTCTTCGAGCTTCATCTCCTTCACGCGTCTCACGGACTTGACCGTGGTTGGCGGGTGTGTGTGGTATAGGAGCGACGAGGTCCCCGTAAATCCCTCGTGACCCATGAGCTCTTCGGCGTACAGGCCACCGTCGGGCTTCCGAAACACGATATGCTTCTTGCGTGGGATCTCTCCCAGCTTGTGATAGATGGGCATCTTTCAGGTATTCCCGCGCAGTTCCTGCTCTCTCTCGATCGCCTCGAACAGCGCCTTGAAGTTTCCGGCGCCGAAGCTCTTCGCTCCCTTGCGCTGGATGATCTCGTAGAAGACAGTCGGTCGGTCCTCGACCGGCTTGGTGAATATTTGCAGGAGGTAGCCGTCCGGGTCACGATCCACGAGGACACCAAGTCTTTCCAACTCGTCAATCGGCTCGTCGATCTTGCCGACGCGCTCCTGCAAGCTCGCGTAGTACGTTCCCGGAACTCCACTCAGGAACTGAACGCCGCGGTCGCGCAGCTTCTTGACCGTTGCAATGATGTCATCCGTCGCGAGCGCCATGTGCTGCACGCCGGGGCCCTTGTAAAAGTCCAGATATTCATCGATCTGTGACTTCTTCTTGCCAGCGGCCGGCTCGTTGATCGGGAACTTGATCCTGTCGTTCCCGTTCGCCATCACCTTGGACATGAGCGACGAGTATTCCGTGCTGATCATCTTGTCGTCGAACGTCAGCAGATTTCTGAAACCCATCACAGTCGCGTAGAAATCCACCCACACATTCATCTTGCCCAACTCTACGTTACCAACGCAGTGGTCCACATACTTGAGACCGACCGACTCGGGTTGGTAGTAAAGCTTGGTGGCTCGATAACCGGGCATGAACAGCCCCTTGTAGTTCTTCCGCTCCACCAGCGAGTGAATCGTCTCACCGTAGGTCTTGATCGCGGCAACGACCACTTCGCCATCGTCGTCGCGCATCACGCGTGGCTCATGCACAGATTCGGCGCCGCGCTCGATCGCCTTGGAATACGCATCACGCGCATCGTCGACCCAGAGTGCGAGATCGCGAACACCATCGCCATGGCGATAGACGTGGTCGGCGATAAGCTTCGCCTCGTCGCTCAGGTCGGGACGGATCGCCGTCGTAATAACGAACCGGACCTTATCCTGCTGAAGCAGGTAGCTGGCGCGGTCGCGAACTCCCGTCTCCGGCCCGCGGTACGCCACCACGTTGAAGCCAAATGCGCTGGTGTAGAAATGGGCCGCCTGTTTCGCGTTGCCCACGTAGAATTCGATGTAATCCGTTCCGTTGATCGGAAACGTGTCGCCCGTAGCTGTCGGCTCGGGTAGTGTTGCAGTTGCCATTTGGTCCCCCTCCTCTGATGCGTGTCGCGCTAAGCTCGCTTGGATGCTCCGTGTGCCTCCGCCAGTTTGCGCGCGATGCCTCTGTAGAAACCTGCGTCGTCACCCTTCCCCTGCTGCTCGAGCGACAGCGAGGCCAGCTCCAGCGCATAGAGAATGTTGCCCAGATACAGCCGGGCGAGCTGGCCCACGTCTTCCGATTCTTCGAACAATCGTTCGATACCGTCTTTATCCAATTGAGCGGGATCCGCCTGACGGCGTCGGATGGGCTCCCGTCGTCATTGCCGATGACGAATGGACGCGCACGACGACTGCAGTAATGTTGTCTACACCGCCGCGCGCGTTTGCTTCCGAAATCATCGCGTCGACCAGACGCTCCGGACCCGCGCGCGAACCGAGCAGTTGCTGCAAGCGCCAATCGTCCACCATCCCGGTCAGGCCATCGCTGGCAAGCAGGAACACGTCACCCTGCCGAACTTCACCGTCGGTGATGTCCGGCTCGACGTCCCAGCCCATTCCGACGCAGCGCGTAATCACATTGCTCTGTTTGTGATTCTTTGCACCGTCGCGGGTAATGAGACCGGCGTCGATCTGCTCCTGAACGATCGAATGATCGTGGGTGATCTGACGCATCTCGCCGTCGCGGAACAGATAAATCCGCGAATCGCCTATATGCCCGATGATGAACCGCGCGTCGCCCAGCACGAGCACGGACGCAGTACTGCCCATGCCCATCTTGTCGCGTTCCGCGGCGCTTCTCTCGAAAACTGCCCTGTTAGCGTGTCGGAGGGCGAGGGCCACCATTTCGAGCGCGTCGGCGCTTTCCAGGTCAGTCAGCTTCTCAAGATCTGATGAGACGACCTCAACGGCCATCTGGCTCGCCACCTCACCGGCGGCGTGCCCACCCATACCGTCTGCCACCATAAACAGGCCGCGGTACTCATTGGCATCAGCAAAGAAGCTGTCCTCGTTCCCTTTCCGGACGCGACCGACATCTGATCCGGCGGCTACTGCAAAGTGCACTAGAGGCTCACTAGAGGCTCACAAGCGTGATCGTTTCAAAAAAGTGATTCCTAAATCTGCAAGCGCCACAGGCGCGCGTACAGGCCATCGACCCCAAGAAGCTCATCATGCGTGCCATGTTCAACAACCTCGCCATGGTGCATGACGATGATATTGTCTGCTTCGACAATGGTGCTGAGCCGGTGCGCGATCGCGATCGTCGTCCGCCCGGCCAGGAGCACTTTCAACGCCTGCTGTATCTCGGCTTCCACCTCGCTGTCCACCGCACTCGTCGCCTCATCCAGTATGAGGAGCGCTGGATCGGCGGCAACAGCCCTCGCGAACGATAACAACTGCCGCTCCCCCACGCTGATGGAGGCTCCTCTCTCACCCAATACCTGATGATAACCATGGGCCAGGCGTCGAATGATCCTGTCCGCACCCACCTGAGTCGCCGCGGCCTCCACTTCCTGATCGCTCAGCGGCGCCGATAATCTGATGTTGGAGGCTACATCCCCGGCGAAGAGGAAAATGTCCTGCTGAACATAGCCAATGAGCGCCCGCAGTTGCTCCACTGGCATGTCACGGATATCTCGTCCGTTTACCAGTATCCTCCCGCGCTGCGGATCGTAAAATCGCATCAGCAGGCTGACGATCGTCGTCTTCCCAGCTCCCGTATGGCCGACAATCGCCAGTGTCTCGCCCGGTCGCGCGGCGAAACTCACATCGCGAAGCACCCATTCTGGCTCCGACGCCGGGCGCAACTTCGTCGCGTGTGGACGGTCGTATGCAAACCAGACGTTTTCAAATTCCACCAGCACCGACTTGGGCCGGCTTTCCTTGCGAAGCTCCTCGCCCGAAACGTCCACCCACGGTTCCGTATCAAGCAGATTGAAAATCCGCTCGGAACTCGCCATAGCCGTCTGCAATGTGTTGTACTTGTCGGACAGATCCTGAAGCGGCTGGAAAAATCGCCTCACAAGCTGGAGAAACGCCGCCACGGTCCCCACAGTGAGCGTGGTGGCCTCTGCACGTCCAGCGCCGGCCACAATGAGGCTGGCGAGAGCCACCGACGTCAGGATCTCGATGGCGGGAAAGTAGAGCGCATAAACCGTGATCGACTTGAGATGCGCCTCGAGGTGCGACTTGTTGAGTTCGTCGAACCGCCTGGCCTCGTCGGCCTGCCGACCGAACAATTGAACGACTCGCATCCCGGACAGCCGCTCCTGCAAAAAAGCATTAATCCGGGCGAGGCGGGTCCGAATGTCGCGATACGCTTCGCGCACCTTGAGCCGAAAGACGAACGAAACGAGCACGACCAGCGGAATTACCGCAAACGACGCGAGCGAAAGCCGCCAGTCGGTCACCAGCATCGCAACGCTGATCGCCAGCAACGTGAACAGATCGCCCATCCCGCTCACCACACCGGCGGTGAACAGTTCATTCAGCGTTTCGACATCTGAAGTCACGCGCGTGATGAGCCGACCGGCTGGATTACGATCGAAAAACGCGATCGGCAGCCGTTGCAGATGACTGAACAGCTGAAGCCGGAGATCCCTCATCACATTCTGTCCCAGCAGCGCCGTAAACCATGTCTGGCCGTACGACATAACCAGCTCGAGGATGAGCGAGGCGGCGTACAGTATCACCGCTAACCGGATCGCCCCGTAGTCGTGCCGAGGAATCGCGACGTCGATCACGTGTTGCGTAAGGAACGGCCCCACAAGCTGGAGCCCACCGGCAATCATGAGAAAGAACAGCGCGATAGCGATCAGCGCCCGGTATGGAGCGGCGAAGGCAAGAAGCCTTCGCATGAGCCGGCTATCATAAGCCTTACCGAGCGCCTCTTCTTCGTGGAATGAGACGGTTGAGGCGGTCATGCGGCCTTCAATCTAACAGCGCGATATTGTGGTACGTTGGTTGCCATACTTTCGGGCACGGTTCGACAACCCTTTTGGAGGTTCTATGAGCATTCTTGCCTGGATCATCCTCGGCCTGCTCGCAGGCGCGATCGCAAAGGCGATATTCCCCGGCACCGACCCGGGCGGACTGATCGTTACTATGATCATCGGAATTGTTGGCGCTTTCATCGGCGGGTGGATCGGCGGCATGCTTACCGGTACGGGACTGAACGGCTTCTCCCTTTGGAGCCTCATTCTGGCCGTGGTTGGCGCGCTGATCCTTCTCTGGATCTACCGCATGAGTACGCGCGGGCGCACCACGACCGTATAGCTAGCGCGCGCGATGGTTCAGTCCTCGTCCGACCCCAACCGAGCCGGCCGAGGACGCCCCCCTACGGCATTTCTTCGCCCCTCGTAGCTATCTTATATAGGTGAAGGATTTCCTTGTCGTCCGAGGCGCCCGGCAGCACAATCTGAAGGGCTTCAATCTCGAAATTCCGCGGCGGAGCTACACCGTCATTACCGGGCCGTCGGGCTCGGGAAAGTCGTCACTCGCATTCGACACCATCTACGCCGAAGGCCAGCGCCGCTACGTCGAATCACTTTCGGCGTACGCTCGCCAGTTCCTTGAGCGGATGGAAAAGCCCGACGTCGATTCGATCGACGGGCTCTCGCCTGCTGTCGCGATCGAGCAGAAGAATCAGACAAAGACTTCCCGCTCTACCGTTGGCACGGCAACAGAGATCTACGACTATCTCCGGCTGATGTGGGCGCGCATCGGTCGCACGTTCTGCCCCAAGTGCGGGCGGGAAATGCGACCTGATACGGTTTCTTCCGTCACTGACACAGTTCTTTCACTCTCCGAAGGCACCCGTTTCGCCGTCGCGTTCCCGCTCAAGCTGTCGAGCAAGGTCACCCACGCCGTCGTGATTGAGAATCTCCGCGCGCAGGGGTTTCTGAGGGTTTTCGTCGGCGGGGCAATAAAGTCGCTCGATGAGTTAGGTGCCAAAGCAAATCTGGCTCGCGCGAAGGATCCGCTCGTCGTGGTTGACAGACTCTCGGTCAAGGCGGACGCGGCCAGCCGTTTGGCGGAAAGTGTCGCAACGTCATTCCGCGAAGGCGACGGCGACGTTGTCATTCTCTTCCCCGACGCCGTGCGGTCGCCAATCGATGGCACCATGGTCGACCGATTGCGCTTCACCGACCGATTCGAGTGCGCCACCGACGGAACGCGCCAGCCGACTCCCACGCCGCAGCTTTTTTCCTTCAACAATCCTCAGGGCGCCTGCCCTCGCTGCAATGGGTTTGGCGCGATTCTGGAGTACGACGAATCGCTGGTAATTCCATACCCGGATCGTTCACTGCGCGACGGCGCGATCGACCCGTGGACCAAACCACGTTACGACAACAAGCGCCGCACCCTGGCGGAGTTCGCCAAGAAGAATGCGATACCGATGGACGTTCCCTGGATCGAATTGTCTTCCGCGCAACGCGAGATGCTTCTCACCACTGAAGCGAAGCGCGGCTACGTCGGTGTGTATCCGTTCCTTCGTGCGCTGGAGGCGAAGCGTTACAAGCAGTACATCCGCGTTTTCCTACGCCAGTATCAGACCGCTCAGGAATGTCCGGCATGTCACGGGGCGAAGCTGCAGCCGGAATCGCTCAATGTCTTACTGGGCGGACGGAACATCGCGCAGGTTGCGAATCTTGCCATCGACAGGTTGAGTGACTGGCTCGAAACACTCGAATTATCCGACTACGAAGTTTCGATCGCAGAAATGATACTCCGTGAATCACGCGATCGCGTACGCTTCCTCCGTGATGTGGGACTCGACTATCTCACACTCAACAGGTCTACGCGTACGCTCTCCGGCGGCGAGGCTCAGCGAATCGGACTCGCGAACTCGCTCGGATCGCGACTCGTCGATACGCTCTACGTGCTCGACGAGCCATCGGTCGGTCTGCATCCGCGTGATATGGATCGGCTGCTCACGCTGCTGCGTCGACTTCGCGATGCTGGCAATACTGTGATTGTCGTGGAGCACGATCCCGCTGCGATGCAGGTCGCGGATTACATGGTTGAGCTTGGCCCTGGAAGTGGCATTCACGGTGGAGAGGTCATGTTCGCCGGGCCGATGTCGAGGATCGCCGAGAGCCCACTCACGGGGAAGTATCTGAGTGGCGAATTATCGGTGCCACTGCCGGAGGAACGTCGTCGCGTCGGCCCGCGCTGGATTTCGCTGGAGGGCGCGCGAGAACACAATCTCCACGGCGTGGATGTGAAGATTCCCATCGGCGCTCTCACGGTCGTCACCGGCGTATCCGGTTCTGGAAAAAGCACTCTGGTACACGACGTTCTGTATCATGCACTGGAGACTCATACCCAGGGCGAGCATTCGGCGAAACGCCACCTTGGTGAAAGTGTAGGAGCGTACGAGAGCATCAGTGGCGTCGAGGCCATTGATGAAGTCGTGATGATTGATCAGAGCCCGATCGGGAAATCGCCGCGCTCGAATCCGGTTACCTACATCAAGGCGATGGACGAGATCCGCGCGATCTTCGCCGATACGCCACTCGCGCGCCAACGCAAATACACACCGGGCACGTTCAGCTTCAATGTCGAAGGCGGACGCTGCGCAAAGTGCGAGGGCGCCGGTTACACAGAAGTCGAGATGGTGTTCATGGCAGACGTGTTCGTACCGTGTGAGGAATGTGGCGGACGGCGCTTCAAGGATGCGGTGCTCGAAGTTCGCGTTAACGGCAAGAATATTGACGACGTGTTGCAGCTCACCGTTGATCAGGCGATCCGTTTCTTTGCGCGCGAAGAAAAGCTCGGTCAGGCTTTGTGGCACCTGCAACAGGTCGGGCTCGGCTATTTGCGTCTGGGCCAACCGGCGACGACGCTATCCGGTGGTGAGGCCCAGCGAATAAAAATTGCGAGAGAACTGGCGAACGCCGGCAGAAAGAGCGGACGCAAACTCTACATAATGGACGAGCCGACCACGGGACTGCATCTCGATGACATTCGAAAGCTCGTTCTGGTGCTGGATCGACTTGTCGCGGCGGGACACACCGTAGTGCTGATCGAGCACAATCTGGACGTGATCAAGCTGGCCGATTGGCTCATCGACATGGGCCCGGAAGGGGGCGACGGAGGCGGTCGTCTCGTAGCCATGGGACGGCCCGAGGATATCGTAAAAGTGCCCGAATCCCACACTGGCCGGTGGCTCGCGCCGATGCTCGGAAGCGGGGCGCCCGTCCGCGAAGCGCCTGGGACTCCGGAGCGAAATACATCGCGCTCTCGGGGCGGAAAACTGAAGGCGGGTTGAACCTTAGCCCTCTGCAGTTGAGCTTGCGTTCGCCCCTCGCTAAATTGGTAGGTCTCCCCCGGATTGCATCCGAAGGGACATTCCCCAGTAGCTCAGTTGGTTAGAGCATTCGACTGTTAATCGAAGGGTCGTAGGTTCAAGTCCTACCTGGGGAG
>JBDTAZ010000134.1:0-5921 GCA_039924325.1 Gemmatimonadaceae bacterium | reverse complement strand
AGGCTGCACCAAAACCATACGATTCCATGCCATACGCAATCATCCGAACCGGCGGCAAGCAGTTTCGCGTCGAGCCCGGCAAAACCTATCGAATTCCTACGCTTGTCGGCGATGCCGGAGCAAAAGTTACGTTCTCGGACGTGCTGCTCGGCAACGATGACACCAACACTCACGTCGGCGTGCCGGCTCTCAAGGGCGCTTCAGTTGCCGCTGAGATCGTCAAGCATGGCCGCGGCGAGAAGATCATCGTCTACAAGCAGAAGCGCCGCAAGAACTACGCGCGCAAGCAGGGACATCGGCAGGGCTTCACAGAGATCAAGATCGGCGACATCACGCTCGCCTGAGGCTTAGAAAAACATGGCACATAAAAAAGGCGCAGGCTCGACCCATAACGGTCGCGACAGCAATCCACAGTACCGCGGCGTCAAGAAGTTCGGCGGCGAGCGCGTGGTCGCTGGAAACATCATAGTCCGCCAGTGCGGCACCAAATGGCATCCTGGCCGCAACGTCGGCCTTGGATCCGACTTCACGATCTATTCGCTTATTGACGGCGTCGTGAAGTTCGAGCACAAGAGCAAGACGCGCTACAAGATCAGTGTGTATCCGCAGCAGCCAGCCGAGACGGCGACGGCGTAAGGGTACGTCGCGGGTTACAAGCAATTGCATGAACTAAAAAGAGGCTCCCAAGAGGGAGCCTTTTTTAGTTCATGCAGAACTCGCGCGCCGAGTTTGGGCCATAGCTATGCACAACGGAACGGCGAACATGGATTCCCGCTTTCGCGGGAACGACGACGTGCGGCGAGCATCAGACCACTCGTCCGTGGATCCCGGCCTTCGGCGGGATGACACCATCGGTCATCTTCGCGTCGGCCGTCACCGGTCATCCTCGCGAAAGCGAGGATCCATCGTTCCTTGGCTACGACTGACAATGGATTTCCGCCTTCGCGGGCATGACGGCTTTATGGCTTTCCTTCGTACTTCGGTGGGAGTGTCATGTATCGCTTTGTCAGCATGTCCTGGCGGCTGGGCGACATCGATTCCTTGCCGTGAATGAGAACGTGCTCCACGCGTGTGGAGAATTCGAATGGATCGCCACTCCAGACGACCACGTTGGCATCGCGACCGACCTGCAGCGAACCGACGTGATCCGCGACACCGAACATCTCCGCCGGCGCCAGCGTCACGGCCCGCAGCGCAGCGTCGTGCGACATTCCATATGCAACCGCGTTACCCGCTTCGTACTTGACGTTGCGAACGTTGAACGACTCCTCGTCGCCATCACCATTATTGCCGATTATTGCCACCTCGACGCCAGCCTTGCTGAGAATGCCGACATTTTCCTGGCGCTGATTGAGCGTCTCGAAGCTCGTCGGAATGTTGTTCATCGCACCTGCGATCACCGCTACATGAGCGGCTGCAAGTTCATCCGCCGCGAGCCATGCTTCGGCGCCGCCGGCGATCATGATCTTGAGGTTGTATTCCTTCGCCAACCGCAGTGCGCCGCGAATGTCATCGACGCGCTCTGCATCAATCACCAGCGGAAGTTTGCCCTCGACGACCGGTATCATCGCTTCGAGATCGGCGCGTGGTGCAGACAGGCTGCGTGACGCGGCGCGATCGTAATCACTACGGTGAGCCTGATAGAATTTCACATCCTCGATCAACGTGCGAAGCTTGCCCAGCAACTCACCGCGAGCCCCGGTGCCAGCGCCGCGCGGATCGTTTACCTGTGCAACCATAGCGACTGGTGCACGCCGAATCATTTGCATGGTGGTTCCATCTACAAGATCAACGACCGATGCCTGGCCGCCGATCAGCCCGCCACTGGGAGCCACGACCGCAGATGTCACGCCTTCGTTTCGCGCTGGCGCCCACATCACTGACTCGGAATTAAGACCGTCCCATGAGCGGAATGCCGCTGCAACGCCGTCGGTTCCGTTCGCATTCTGATCCCTCGTCGACGGCTCGCCACTTATTTCAACAAGTCCGAGCTGCGTCGACGCGTCGATCAACCCCGGCGTAACAATCTTGCCGGTCGCGTCGATGCGTTGCGCATCCGCTGGAACAGTTACGCTCGAACCGACCGCAACGATCTTTCCGTCGCGAATGAGAACAGTCCCGTTCTGGATTGGTGCGCCACTAACCGTGTAAACTGTGCCACCCGTGATTGCGATCGTCTGAGCTTGTGCGGCTACGGCTGCGAGCGTCGTCGCGCAAAGCGCGCAGAGTAATTGATGTTTCATTACAGGCTCCCTCCTTTCACGAAGCCAAGATCAAAGTCGGTGCGCCAGTTGTTTGACGGGTCATCGCGATCGTACATCTTGGCTCCATCGATCCAGACCTTTTCTGCCTTGCTGTAGATACTGAATGGATCGCCGCTCCAGAGAACGACATCGGCGTTCTTTCCGGCAACGAGCGAGCCGATTTTATCGTCCAGTTCCAACGCCCACGCCGGGTTTATCGTCATCCACTTGATCGCCTGGTCCTCGGTGACGTTGATACCTGCTGCGCGACCGGCGTACATCGCCTTTGCGACTTCCTGGTTGAGCCGCTGCGATCCGGATGGATCGTCGGAGTGGATCATCGCCGTGACGCCAGCGGCGTCGACCATTGCTAGATTCGCGCGAATACCGTCCATCGCTTCTTCCTTGAAACCGCCCCAGTCTGCCCACATCGCTGCACCGGTGCCGTTCTCGCGAAGCAGGTCCGCGATCTTGTAAGCCTCGACTGCGTGATGGAATGCGCGAATCTTGAATCCGAATTCCTTTGCAACGTCCATCATCTGCGCCATTTCATCGGCGCGATAGCAGTGCATCTGAGGGAGGATATCACCGCGCAATACTTCCGCGAGTGTCTCGAGAGCGAGGTCGCGCGATGGTGGTGCGCCCTTGTGATTTGCGTTCCATTCGTCCCACTTGCGACGATATTCCTCCGCCTGGATATATGCGGCGCGATACCCGGCGACGTTACCCATGCGAGTTGACGGACCGCGGTTGGCGTAAACGCGCTTGGGATTCTCACCGCACGCCATCTTGAGGCCATACTTCGCGCCGGGAAACTTCATGCCTTGCACTGTGCGAGAAGGCACCACTTTCAAGATTGCGCTTCGACCGCCGAACAGATTCGCCGAACCCGGAAGGATTTCAACTGTTGTCACGCCGCCCGCGAGTATGCGCGGAAACTGGGGGTCCTGCGGCCAGACGGAATGTTCGGCCCAGACATTCGCCGTGTTCGGATTGGTGGCTTCGTTGCCGTCGTTCAGACCGCCGCCACCGGGCGCAGAATACACGCCGAGGTGCGAGTGAACGTCGACGATTCCGGGAGTTACGTACTTGCCAGTTCCGTCGATCACTACTGCATCCGAGGGCGCCGTAATAGATGCACCGACCGAAACGATCTTTCCATCACGCAACAGGATTGACGCGTTCTGCATCGTTGGACCGGCCGCGGTCATGATCGTCGCGTTCCGAATGAGCGTCGTTCTTGATGGGAACGGCTTGTAGGTGCTCGGGAACGGATTGGCGAATGGGACCGAAAGTGATCCTGGGCCGGGCTTGGCGGGCGAATCCGCCGACGACGACGATGCGACCGGCGTGGTAGCCGCGGTGGAGGGCGACGAAGTAGCTGTGGGCGCCGTGGACGGCGACGGATTCTGCGAGCATGCCAGGCTGGCGACGCAGACTAGGAGAAGGCTAGGTGTTCGCATCCAGAGAGGGGCCTCGAGGGTGAGAGCTTTGAACCGACGCCAGCGTTGGACTTATTGGTAGATCGGTACAGATTCCAGCGACTCCAAGGTCGTCGAGGACTCGCCACTCGGAAGGTGTGTTGACCGTCCAGGCGATTACGGTTCCGTCTGCGCCAGCGACCTCTTCGATGAGAGCGCGATCCACGAACTCATGCCACTGCCACAGATCAGTCGCTTGCGCCGCCTTTAGCGCGTTGACGCTATCGACGAGGCGACTCGACTGGAGAATACCGGTGCGAAGTTGCGGTAGAAAGCGCTTCATGCGCAAGACCACTTCGTGGTCGAATGAATGTACTGACGTTTCGGCAGGGCTCTCGCGAAGCACATTGGCGAGTTCCTCCTCTACGTCGCGATTCTTCAACTCCACGTGAACGTGGGCTTTTCCGGCGGTCAGCTCGAGCACCTCATCGAGGCGCGGCAGCAGTGGAGCGGCCGCGTGGAGGGTGTCGTAGTAAGTCCCACGAATCGACAGCGCAACCTTGGGCGTGATGACCGATTCGTCGTGATGTACTACGCATATGCCATCAGCAGTGACGTGTACATCGAGTTCAATAGCCTGGAACCCCAGGTCAAGCGCACGCTGAAAGGCGTCCAGCGTGTTTTCCGTGAAAACGTCGTGGACGCCGCGATGCGCTATGTACTGTGTCACGGCCGAGCTGCTGCCGTACCACCCGTGAAGCCACGAACGAAAAGATCGTAGATGAGGCGGGACGCCATCCCGACGTTGAACTCGGTATCTGAAACTCCCCACTGGCGTGGGCCGCTCATCATCGCGAAAAGCATGTCGCAAGCGAACGCGGTCGGTACGGGGGCTGACGACTGCTGGCGGACTCGATCGAGAATGTCTCGGAGCACCTTGACGTACTCGCTCCGCTTGAGCTCCACGGCGTCACGCCGTTCGTCGGTGCCGTCCGGCGCAGTCTCATGCGAAAGGACGCGAACGAAAGCCGGGTGATCGTTCGAATACGCTACGTGGTTCTCTACGAACTGGAGCAGTTGATCCAGTGGTTTGGTGACCGTGGAGAGCGCCTGAGCCGTCGAGGCCAGCAGTGCGTCGATCGTCCGGGACTGAATTTCATACAGTAACGATGACTTTCCGCGGGTGTAGTAATAGATGCCGGACAGCGAGATGCCCGAATCATGCGCGATGTCGCGCATGCTGGTTCCACTGTAGCCACGGGTTGCGAAGGTCGTTGCCGCAGCGGTTAGGAGGGTTTCGAGCTTGGGAGCGCGAGGGCTTTCCTGGGTTGCCCCGGCAACAGATCCAGGTTCGGCGGCGGGCGTCAGGGGGAGAGGGGTGAATTCGTCGGACATGTTAAGTACCTCGTGGGACAGCTGGTTCCGTACCATCGAACGCTTGTTCTAAAGGTATTCACGGGACGTAAATCCGTCAACCGCTGCCACTTAACAATCGAGGTCCGAAGGCGTCTATTTAGCGTGTGGAAGTCACAGCCCAGCCCGCGACCAATGAGCCGACCGACGCGGATCTGATCCGCCAATGGCGTAATGGGGACGGGAGGGCAGCCACAAAGCTGGTCGAGCGTCACGCAACGGGCCTGGCCCGATTTGTATCCGGGGAAGGTGAGCGGGACAGTGTCGACGAGGTGGTTCAGGATACTTTCGTACGCGCGTTTGGAGCGATCGACAGTTTCCGTGGTGACAGTGCCTTTCGCACGTGGCTTTTTACTATCGCGCGGCGGTTGATACTGGACCGACGACGATCGGAGCGACGGAGCAGGATTGTGTCGACGGTAGAAGAAGGGGATGCGGTTACGACATTCGATGCGCTCGACACGATGGTGGCGGACGAGTCGATGTTGCGGGTTCGGCGAGCAGTAGCGCAGCTTTCGCCGAAGCAGAAAGAGGTGTTCACACTTCGGTTGGAACAGGGACTTTCGTACAAGGAAATCGCGGATCTAGTTGGCAGTACAGAGGGCGCAGCACGCGTCCACTATCACAACGCGATGCGCACGGTCAAGGAGTTTCTCGATGATGAATGATTGTCAGAACGTAGCGGTTCGTGAGGTGCTGCCGGAGTTGGTCCACGGCGCGCTTTCCGACGTAGAACGCGTGCGGATCCAGGAGCATTTGGATGCGTGCGACGACTGCGCCGCCGAGCTCGCGATCATTCGATCGGTGTTGGGAACGGCGCCCGCGGTTACGGTAAACGTTGCCA
>JBDTAZ010000133.1:0-8980 GCA_039924325.1 Gemmatimonadaceae bacterium | reverse complement strand
GCTGCTGCGCTTGCTGCTGCGCTTGCTACTGCGCTTGCTACTGCGCTTGCTGCTGCGCTTCTCGTCTGCGCCAATGCCGCCGTCGTCTCCGTTCGTGCCCAGGAGCCGCGGATGCGCGCACGGGCTCTCGGCGTCGCGCCTGGAATTTTTGCGCCTGGTACGAACAACGCAATCACGGATGTCGCGGGTGTGCTTGTAGGACAGAAAACCGTAGTCGCGGGTGACTCCGTCAACACAGGAATTACCGCCATCCTGCCGCACTCCGGCAACATGTTCTTCGATCGGGTGCCGGCTGCCGTTTTCGTCGGGAACGCGTTCGGCAAGCTTGTGGGCGCTACACAGGTAAAGGAACTTGGTGAACTTGAAACGCCAATCCTCCTGACTTGTACACTTTGCGTCTGGCGCGCCGCGGATGCACTTACCGCGGAATTGCTGGCAATGCCCGGGATGGAAGGTGTTCGTTCGATCAATCCCGTTGTCGGAGAAACGAATGATGGCTCGCTCAATTCAATTCGCTCGCGGCCGATAAGTTCAGCGGACGTTCATGACGCGCTCAACGCCGCGGCCGGCGGCCCGGTCGCTGAAGGAAGCGTCGGCGCGGGAAGAGGCACAATAGCATTTCAGTGGAAGGGCGGCATCGGCACTTCTTCGCGTGTTCTCCCGGCGAAACTGGGAGGGTGGACGGTCGGAGTGCTCGTGCAGACCAACTTCGGTGGCGTATTGCAGGTGCTCGGAGCGCCGGTTGGTAAAGAGCTCGGTCGCTATGCGTATAGGAGCGATGTCGAGCCGGCGCCCGGTGACGGATCCGTAATGATCGTGATTGCGACCGACGCCCCGCTGTCTGACCGCAATCTCGAACGACTCGCATCGCGGGCGATGATGGGCCTCGGGCGCACCGGCTCAAGCGAGTCCAACGGCTCTGGCGACTATGTGATCGCGTTTTCAACGGCTGCGAAAGTGCGCCGAATCGTGAACGTGTCGAACTACGGTCGGGAGAATCGAACTCCCGTGCTTCTCAATACTTCCGAACTCACCAATGACGACATGTCACCGCTTTTCGAGGCCGTCATCGAGTCCACTGAAGAAGCGATCTACAACTCCCTGTTCATGGCCACGCCGGTGACCTACCGCGGCCACACAGTTGATGCAATTCCATTGGACAGGGTGAGAGATATCTTGAAGAAGTACAATGTGTCGCATCGCTGAGCACGCGTTTCGCGGCCAACTTTACACGCGCGTTTACACGCACGCTTAATCGATGCCGTTCGGCTTTTTCTCGAAGCGTAAACGCGAACGGCTGCGAGCTACCCCTTTCCCCGCGGAATGGCACCGAATAGTTGAGCGCAACCTTGCTGTCTTCCGACGACTTCCGCCGGACGATCAGTCCGAGTTACTTGCTCACACACAAGTATTTTTGTCCGAAAAATCGTTCGAGGGATGCGGTGGACTTGAGCTCACGGATGAGATTCGCGTCACGATCGCTGCGCAAGCCTGCATGCTGCTTCTGCACCGCGACACTGATTACTACCCGGAGCTGACGTCAATACTCGTCTACCCTTCGGGTTACATCGCGTACGAGGACAGGCCGATGGGCGGCGGAATCTGGGAAGAAGGCGCAGAAGGCCGGCTGGGCCACACCGCGCGCGAGTTGCGAGCGATGGTGCTCGCATGGGACGCCGCAAAACACGGGGCCGCCGATCCCGCCGACGGCAAGAACCTGATCATTCACGAGTTCGCCCATCAACTCGACTTTGAGAATCTTCGCGCAGATGGGACGCCGTCGCTGGAAACTGCCGGCGCCTACAGGGCGTGGGCACGTGTGATGGGGACCGAACTCAATACGCTCCGCACTGCGGACGATGCCGGACTCCCGACCTTGCTGGACCGATATGGGGCGACCAATCCGGCGGAGTTTTTCGCGGTAGCGACGGAGGTGTTTTTTGAACAACCCGTCGCACTCCGAAGTCTCCACCCGGAGCTTTTTGCCGAGCTTAATAAGTTCTTTCGACAGGACCCGACGATCTATACGTCTGAAGGTCACGCCGAAGGAGGCTGAAAGCGCTTAAAACGCGCTTGCGAGTCTAGCGAGAGCAAATGTTTAGGCGCATACTGGCTAATTCCCCCCAGGAAAATTCAGACCAGTGTCCATCCAGATCGACCAACTTCGTACAGCCATGAGCGACCAATACCTCGTTGACCGCGAGGTTGGTCAAGGTGGCATGGCTACCGTGTATCTGGCACGGGACATTGCGAACGATCGTGATGTTGCAGTCAAGGTCCTCAACACTGATGTATCGATCGTGCTTGGCGCGGAACGTTTCAAGCGCGAGATCGAACTGACAAAGCGGCTCAGTCATCCGCACATTCTCCCAATACTTGATTCCGGCCAGGCTGGCAACTCGCTGTATTACGTGATGCCGTATGTCGCCGGCGAATCGCTTCGCAGCAAACTCGATCGCGAGCGCAATCTGTCGATGGACGAGTCGCTCCGCATCACGGAAGAAATCGGCGACGCGCTCGAATTTGCGCACAAGTCCGGAATCGTTCATCGGGATATCAAGCCTGAGAACATTCTGCTTGACGGTGACAAGGCGGTGCTTGCCGACTTCGGAATTGCACATGCAATGGCCGCCGTCGGCGAACAGCGATTGACGCAGACTGGCATCTCGCTCGGGACGCCGACGTACATGAGTCCTGAGCAAGCTGCTGCCGAGCGTGTGATTGACGGGCGCAGTGACGTTTACAGTCTTGCGTGCGTTGCGTACGAGATGATCGGTGGGCAACCGCCGTTTACCGGCCCCACTGCGCAGTCCGTGATTGCGCGACACATGCTCGAGTCGGTGCCATCGTTGACGATTTTGCGGAACACGGTCCCGCCGCAGATCGAACGTATTTTGATGAAGGCGCTGTCCAAGGTGCCGGCCGATCGTTACACCACGTCGGGCGAATTCACGGCGGCGCTCAGGAATCCGGAAACGCAGACGTTTCGTGCAATTCAGGCGCCGCGTCTGGCCAGGGAGCCGATGGCTGTCTGGAAGCGCGGTTTGATTGGAGTCGCCGCACTCGCAGTCGTTGCGCTTGGCGGCTACGGCGTGTGGCGAGCGAGACACTCGGCTGGCGGCGTCGGCGGAGCGACAGGCCCGGATCCACGCAGAATCGCCGTTCTCTACTTTACCGACGAAAGCACGGGGAAAAAACTCAACTACCTGACGACCGGTCTCACGGAAGGCCTGATAGATAGGCTATCTGCGATACCGGAATTACAGATAACGTCCAGGAACGGATCTGCGCAATTCCAGGGCAAGGACCTCCCGCTTGACAGCATTGCGCGTCAGTTGAGCGTCGGGACGCTCGTTGCGGGTAGCGTCGAGCAGGATGGCGATAAGGTAAGCGTAAGTGTAAGGCTCAAGGACGCGACGGGGACGGACTTTCAGCGCGCGACATTCGAAGCGCCGGCATCGAATCCACTCGCACTGAGAGATACACTAGCTGCCCAAGTGACCCGTTTCCTGCGCCAGAGACTTGGACAGGAGATCACCTTGCGGGACGAGCGTGCCGGGACGAGCAACGCAAATGCATGGGCCCTGCTGCAGCAGGCAAAATTGTCGAGTCGTGCTGTGCAGGACGCCGCGACCGCCGGAGACACCGCCGTTATGCTGCGCGCGTTCAAGAAGTCGGACTCCACCCTTGTGACGGCCGGCGCACTTGATTCGCAGTGGCCCTCTGTGCCGATTCTGCGTGGCGCGAACTACTATCACCTCTCGCGGTTTTATAGTGGCGATCCGTTGCGCGTTGTGCAGATGGTTGATAGCGGCATGACGCAGGCAAATCAAGCGCTGGCTCTCGCACCGCAGGACGCTGACGCGCTGGAGCTTCGAGGGACGCTTCTGTACTGGAGTTGGCTCATGGCAACCGAGCCGAACCCAGTGAAGGCGAAGGCGTTACTCGACGCAGCGCGCAAGGATCTGGAGGCCGCGACCCGTAACTCACCCAGCCAACCTGGCGCCTGGGCGGTGCTCAGCCATCTATACAACCAGTACAATGACGTCGTTGACGCGAAGATCGCCGCGCAGCGCGCGTATGAACAAGATGCTTACCTGAGCAACGCAGACACGATCGTATGGCGGCTGTTTCTCTCGTCGTACGACCTCGAGCAACTTCCCGACGGCGTCCACTGGTGCGACGTTGGCGCGACCAGGTTCCCGACGGATCCACGGTTTATGCAGTGTAAACTCTGGCTTCTTGGAACGACTGCCGTGCAACCGGATATTCGGAAGGCGTGGGCGGTTAGAGATTCATTACTGAAACACTCGGCCGCTGGCGACACGGCCTTCGCAAACATCAACTCGATGGTGCTCGTTGCCGGCGCGATTGGACGCGCAGGCTTGAAAGACAGCGCCCAACATATCCTCGCGCGCGTCGACGACAGGGCGGATCTCGACCCGACGTTGGACGCGACTCAGGCGAAGGCGATCGTCTACGCACAGTTGGGCGACAAGGACAACGCTATTAAATCACTCGCGCGATATCTAAGCGCAAACCCAGCCCGTGCCGTCGGTTTCGATGACGAACATAATTGGCTGTGGCGCAGCATACATGACGATCCACGCTTTCAAGCGCTCGTCATTAAAGCCAGGAAGTAAGCTTCTCTTCCAGGCGTCGTCGGTGAACCTAGAACCCGGATGAACACAGTGCGTACCAGATTATCGAGCTCGGCCGTCGCAATACTACTACTCGGTGGAGTCGGCCTGACTTCGTGCTCAAGCGACAAAAAGGCGCTACCGACAGGTGTGGATCCCGCAGTGAGCGCGAGCGTCGGCGCTGGCAAAGGAGTCCTCCGATGTCAGGTCGCATCCGAGATACACGTGCTCCGGCTATTCCAGCCGCCGCTCCTCGGCCCCGCACTCTCGCAATTTGGGCGAATCGACGTCGACCTCCTCAGGCATCAGCCGGCCGCCGCGGTTAATGACATGTATACACTCTGGAAATACACGTTGGACGGTTACTACGCCGGCAACCTGCGCGGCGCACAGTCCGCCCAGACGCAGGACCTGACGCTGAAGTTTGGACAGGCTCTGTACTGTCTCGTCGGGCTGGACGGCTCACAGTTGACACTTACCACGACACCGCTGGATCAAACCAGTGTGGTCAAGGTCGTCTTCCCATCGCCGACCGATCAAACTGTCGTAACGGGAACCGCGCAGGCCGGCCTCATGATCCCGGGCGGAACGCTTACTCAACCCGTCACCATTTCGGTCACCCCAATTACGGGCAATTTCACATTCCCAGCTGGTCCGCTGAATACAAAGCTGGACCAATACGGGCCATTTTTTGAGTTCAAAGTGGTCCCTGAGCAGGCATTCGCCACACCGGTCCTCGCTGCGTCGTGTATTTCAACGGCTGCGGGCGATGCGCCACCGGGGAGTGTCGACATAGCCCACAATGTCGGTACTGGCATCGAGATTCTCCCGACCGAGTCGGTGCCATTCCTTGTTTGCGGAGGAACCGGCATGGTCCCTCAACCAAGCGCATTTGAACTTGCGCGAAGCGGTGAATACGGCAAGGCGTTCAAGCGGCTGGGTTCGTCCATCGTCGGTATCTTCACACCGGCACAGGCGTTCGCCGTGGCCTCCGGCATAGGTGGCAGAACAACAACGTTCAGCCCGTTTGGTGGTGTGGATACTTCGGTCGTCGCGAAGCTCCCAGTGGGCTTCCCGGCGCAACCGCAGATCGGTGGTGCCGGATCCAATGTCGCGTCCGCGCCTTCGGTGTTGATTGAAACTCCGAACGGTCACACGCCGCTCGGCGGTGCGTCCGTGACGATGACAGTGATGTCAGGCGGCGGCAGCATCGGTCCGATGTCGACATCGCCTCAGGTGACGACGTCAACGCTTACGAGCGATGGCACCACCGGGCTCGCGACAGTCCCTAACTGGACACTCGGAGCAGCCTCGGCGAATTCGGTGACCGCGAATGCAAGCTTCACGTTGCCAACGAGCATCTCCGGATTCCCGACAGCCGGCAAGGGGTCAGGTGCTGCGGTGGTTGTATCTGGCAATCCGCTGACCTTCACTGCAACCAGCACGAACGTCGTTCCCTATCAGGCTGCTGGATACATGTATCTATCGGGCGACGCCACGGTCGGCGCCGGCTTCGAGCAGCCTACTTTCGATGCATCGTCCTGGGCGACCGGTACCGGTGCGTTTGGAAGCGCGAATCTCGGCGGGTCGTGCCTGTCTCTGGTTTCGACGGTGGGGACGACATGGGTTAACAACCCAGGCGGCGTCACTTACATGCTCCTCCGCAAATCCTTCACGCTGCCCGCGTGGTGGACAGGCGGGGTAACAATTGGAATCGCGATCGACAACGATTTCCAGGCGTTCGTGGACGGCGTGAATGTGACGCCAACGAACGTGCCGACGTATAACGCGACTACAGGTTTTGTGTCGCATGAAGGCTGCGCAGCGCTGGACAGCTTCACGTTCCCGGCGAACGCAAACGGTGGCAATCATATTCTGGCGATTCGTGCCAGGGACCGTGGAACCGCAGCATACGTCGATACACGTGTAGGTGTGAATCAGTAATGGCAGAGCGTTAGCCTGACTGTCGTTGCATTGTCCGAGTGGGTGCGCGAGTCTCGCGCACCCACTCGGCGCATATTGGAGAGGGACCGGTGCTGGCGGCCAGCTGGACCAAACTGTATTCTCAATCTGACGGTGACACGACCGCCACAACTGCATCCGAGGACGGGGAATTCAGAATGGCAACAGGACTCGGGCGTTGGCGCGGGCGCATTATCGCAGGTGCTTGCGCTGTGTATGCAGGTGCGGTGGCGCTTATCGGCTTCGCACCCGCACTCGTCGCCACTTGGCGCTTTACTCGGCCGTCCGCGGGGCACGGGGTTGCGTCAGTCTCGGCGGACAACACGCTAATGATGCACATCAAGTTTACGAGCACGGCGTTGCCGACGTGGACGGGCTCCGTCAACCTTGGCACGCTGTTGCTCTGGATGCTGGGCCCGCCGATCTTCCTGTGGCTGGCATGGCTGGCAAGCGGACCCCGTCATCCTCATTTTGCAAGCGACCGGCAGGAAACGTCTCCGGAAGCAATCCCGCTCAAGCGTCCCGATTTTGAATCATCGCTCGACCGCCGTCGCGAGCGCCAGCCAGAAAAGCGAGACGAGCGGTAAATCCGCGCCTAGGTGCCGGCCTGATTGACAGCTCACGGCATTTGTGACAATGCCGTTACACGATCTTCGTCATCCTATGCTGCTTGCCATCCTAGTTTCTATGCAATGGCTAAGCATGAAGCAAGGAGCGCAGAACGCTGCTAGAGTACGCACGGCCGGATGAGCTGCGCCCGTCGAAGCGCCAATCGGTTCGAGGGCGCGCGTGAGCACTGCAAGTTCACCGACGATGAGCGACGCCGATTCCATACCTCCAGGCGGCGCAAGGCTTGATTCGCGCAGCTCAACTGCACTTGCCGTCGGCGACCGCGTTTACTCGGCGCTCACCACACTGTTCGCCTTGTGCATACCTGCCCTCCTTTCGCTGCTCGCGTTCGAAATTGGACGCGCTGCGTGGCCGGCTATCTCGCGCTTCGGGTTGAGCTTCCTCACGTCAAGTGAATGGAACGTTCCGGCGGGACGGTTCGGCGCCGCGCCGGCGATATTCGGAACTATAGTCTCCTCCGTAATCGCGCTGGTGCTTGCAACACCGCTTGCACTCGGCGTTGCGATTTTTCTGTCAGAGTTCGCGCCTCGCTGGTTGCAACAGCCGGTCGCATTCCTGGTGGATCTGCTCGCGGCAATTCCGAGCGTAGTATACGGCCTGTGGGGGATATTCGTGTTGATCCCGCTCCTCCGCGACCCTGTTATTCCTTTTCTTCGAGACACGCTGCACCTGGGTGCCACGCCGTTCTTTACGGGGCCGGCCTACGGCCCGAGCATGCTCGCAGCTGGAGTGATTCTCGCCATGATGGCCCTCCCGTACATCTCGGCCGTTTCGCGCGAAGTGTTACGCGCGGTTCCGAGATCCCAACGAGAGGCCGCGCTCGCACTCGGCGCGACCCGCTGGGAAATGATCTGGGACGCGGTGATTCCCAATGCTCGGTCGGGAATTATCGGCGGCGTGATCCTGGGACTTGGCCGCGCTATCGGCGAGACGATGGCCGTAACGATGGTAATAGGCAATCGTGCAGAGATATCGGCATCACTGCTGGCGCCGGGATATACGATGGCTTCGCTAATCGCGAATGAGTTCAGCGAAGCAACGAGCGCGCTGCACGTCTCTGCGCTGATGGCGGTTGGCGGGGTGCTCTTCCTTATCACGATAGTCGTAAATGGAATTGCACGATGGCTCGTGTGGGCCGTTGAACGCGGAGCGGCGGTTTGAGCACGGCGATCACTCGACGAAGTTCGATCGGTAACCGGCGTCGGCGTCGCGCAGTAAGTACGGTGATGGTGACGCTGACATATGTCGCCGCCACGCTCGCAACCCTACCGCTCATCTTCATCCTCGTCCATCTGGTACGTGCCGGCGCAGGGGCTTTAACTCCCGCATTCTTCACGCAGATGCCCGGACCTGTCGGTGAAGCCGGCGGTGGTATGGCAAACGCAATTATCGGCAGCCTCATACTGATTTCTATTGCTGCAGGCGTCGGCCTCCCGGTTGGAATCGGAGCGGGACTGTACTTGGCAGAACACAATACAAAGCGTCTGGCCAACACGGTACGATTCCTGTCCGACGTATTGAATGGACTCCCTTCCATAGTTATGGGAATCTTTGCGTGGCAGTTTCTCGTCCGCCCCGCGGGGCACTTCTCCGCTCTGGCCGGTGGCGTTGCGCTCGGCGCGATGATGATTCCGCTGGTTACGCGCACGACAGAGGAAATGATCCGCATCGTTCCCAACTCACTGCGTGAAGCTGCACTTGCGTTGGGCTATCAACGTTGGCGTACCTCGCTGTCCATCATTCTGCGG
>JBDTAZ010000132.1:0-8402 GCA_039924325.1 Gemmatimonadaceae bacterium | reverse complement strand
AGGTCACCATGTCGTTAAACACAGGAATTGCGGAGGCAGTAACCTCAGCATCGATCGTCAATGAAACACTGCGCCAGTTTCCGGCAACCACGAGCATTTTCAATGAATTCGGGATAGACGCATGCTGTGGCGGCGCCGTATCTATCAGTGAGGCTGCAATACGCGATGGCGCCGACCCCGATGAGTTGTTGAGTGCTCTGCTCAGGGCTATCGGTCCGCAAGAGCTCGGCGCAAACGCGGCGTCATGATGCAAATAAGCAATTCCTTCGAGATCGCCGGTCGCGCAGTTTCGGCCAACCCGGATCGCGCTTCGACAGCGATACTCTACGATTCCGACGACGCGCGTGTCGTCGTGTTCCGGATCGATGCTGGACAGTCCGTTCCGCTGCACTCTAGCGATTCCACAGTTCTTCTCACCGTCGTAAGCGGATCAGGGTTCGTTTCTGGTCCAGTCGACGGCGTTGTGAGTGAACAGCGGGTCACCGCCGGGATCGTCGCGACATATTCGCCCGGCGAAATGCACGGCATGCGAGCAGATAGCGGCGATCTCGTAATTGTTGCCACCATCGCCCCGCGCCCAGGGACGACCCGCGCCGCGCAGGTAGCCTAGTTCCTGCGCGGTGAGCCGGACGTGGGATTGTGACTTACCGCCCCGGCACGATCAACATCGACCATCGGGCGGTGTGCGCGAGAGCCATTGAAACGCTGCCCGCCACCAAACGCTCGAGAGGTGAATGACGATCACTTCCTACCGCGATTAAATCAGCGTCTATTCGCTCGGCGCACCCTTTTATGGAAAGCGCCGCGTCACCCTCGGCGTGCTCCGAAACGATTGTCATCCCAGGCTCGGGCGAAAGATCCTCGGCCAGTCTGTCCAGTCTCTCGCGAATCGACCGCTCAGCATGAGGCGGCATCTCGCTTCCGCTCTCCCTGGTGCGATGTGCGCGATCCGTGGCAACGTGAACGAGATGCAGCTCACCGCCATCCGCGAGCAGTTGTCGCGCCATGCGTGCCGCGTGTATGCTTGCATCGCCAAAATCCACTGCCACGACAATTCGCCTTGGCAGGTCCATCAGACCCGGAGTAACCGCAAGGACCGGCAACCTGGAGCTACGCACAACGGAACGAAGCAGGGACCGCGACAATACCCTGTGCACCACACCATGCTGACGCAACCCCATGACAATCAGTCCCGGCTGCATCTGGCGGGCTACCTCCGCGACAGCGCTGCTCGCGGACCGCACATCGACTTCAAGGCGCCATAATACGTTTCCGGCGATTGATGTCACCAACTTCTGAAGTGTTGCGCGAGTCGCGCTACGGAACTCCGGACTGAGTTCCTCCTCCGCAACCATTCCGACAAACGGTGCGAGGGCATCCTCTACCTCACGATCAGCGCCCAAGGCATGAACAACAGTCGGAACCGCACCCTTCCTTCGCGCAAGTGCCAACGAGACGCGTATTGTCGCTTCGGCAAGCTCATCTTCGGCGACCGCAAGCAATAAGGGAAATACCTGACTTAGTGCTGGGCTCGGCGCGCGACGAGCCCATGCAGGCGAACGTCGGTCGGCAGCTGGTAGTTCGATTGTATCCTGAAACCTGGACATGTCGATCCCCTCTAATTGGATTCTTCAATCTGCAACGGGGGAACAATGATTACAGTCGGCAAATGCCGGATTAATTGTAGGGATTCCCCTCGAGACGTCCGTACGACTATAACCATCGCGAAACACCAATTAGGCGATACGAGTACCCGCGGGGGCAGTTTCCCCTACACAAGTTCAGGGCGGCGCTGACAGACGTGGCTGAGGGTCAACTGTAACGTTCGTCCAATGCTACAGTACCTCCAACTCTTCCAGGGCGGCCGCATAATGAAAACCATACTCAGGAGCGCCATTACACTTACCGCGCTACTCTCATCGGCGCTTGGCGCTCAATCGAGCTCCGCGGTACGACTGCAACTCGCGCCAAACTCGCAGTTGAGTTTCGAAGGTACATCGACGCTTCACGGTTTCACATGTACCACGTCTACGATGCAGGCCTATATCGATGTCGACGCGGCGTACAAGACGGAGAGTCTGGCGACCGTAGCTCATCCAATCGTCGCCGTCCAGATCATAATTCCTGTCAAGAGCCTATCGTGCGGCGGTGAGTTGGAGAGCAACATGGGCAAGACTCTGAACTCCACAAAGTTCCCATATATCATCTACAAGCTCTCGAATTATGACGTGGCCGCCGGCACCGCATCAACATCTGCGTTTACTGCCACGACGCAGGGGACCCTCACCATCGCGGGCGCGGAACACCCGGTGGCGCTCACCGTCAAGGCATCTCGCGCAACGGATGGCGTCGTTTCCGCAACTGGCGCGCAGACCATCAAGATGAGCGATTACGGAGTAAAGCCGCCGACGTTCATGCTCGGGACGCTCCGCGTAGGAAACGATCTGAAAGTGAAGTTTACCGTGAATGCGACATCGGCGGCCGTGGCTTCCGCCATGTCAGAGCTCAACCACAAGGTTGCGTCGGCACAAGTAGCGGGTTTTGCACTCGACACACCGAAACAATAGAACCAGTGCTGGATCAACCCTCACGCAATATCGGAGTCGTATATGAGAGCCCTCATCAAACGTAATTGCTGGTTTGCCGCCGCGAGCCTCCTCGCCGCCGGCTCGCTATCCGCGCAGAATACAGTTGCTACCTCGCAGAATGGCACGGCTACTTCATCAGCCGCCGCCGACACTATCAACCCGGCCCAGGTGCCATTCATCGAGATTCAGCACATGCGGCCACGCGATCAGCGCGGCATCAACGTGTTCGAGCCTCCCAAGGACGACACCGTCCCATTCACAAATTTCAAGATCGGCCTCGGTGCCGCGTTCACACAACAGTTCCAGGGGCTCGAACACAGCAATACGGCCTCGCCGAACGTGGTGGGGGGTGTTGACGCGAACCAGTTGATTCAGATCGGTCACGGCTTTAATAACGCCGTCGCAAATCTTTATCTCAACGCCCAGCTGGCGAAGGGCATGCGAGTCGAGGTCACAACCTATCTCTCGTCCCGTCACCACCAGGACACCTGGGTAAAGGATGGCTACCTCCTCGTTGACGCGTCGCCAATCGATGTGGACGTCCTCAACTCGATCATGAAGTATCTCACCCTCAAGGTGGGCCATTTCGAAGTTGACTACGGCGACGAGCACTACCGCCGCACCGACAACGGTCTGGCGATGTACAACCCGTTCGTCGGGAATTTCATCATGGACGCATTCACCACCGAGATTGGTGGAGAGGCCTACGTGCGAGCCAATGGATTCATTGCAATGGCAGGCGTCACAGGCGGTGAGGTGCATGGCCAGGTAACGCTGCCTCAGAAGCGGTCACCAACTTTTCTCGGTAAACTTGGCTTCGACAAGCAGATTCAAAGTGATCTGCGTGTTCGCCTGACCGGCTCCGTTTACGGCACATCGCGTTCAGTCAACAATACGCTTTACAGCGGTGACCGTGCCGGCTCGCGCTACTACGACGTGATGGAGAACACCGCATCTACCGAAGACGCCAACGCCTGGTCCGGCGCCATTCAACCCAAGCTGAGCAGCAAGGTTACAGCGCTGGTTCTCAACCCATTCGTGAAATATGAGGGCTTCGAGTTCTTCGGAAACCTGGAACAAGCGAAGGGCCGCGGTGCCGCTGAGACCGTCGACCGCACCTGGCATCAGTATGTCGGCGAGGGACTGTATCGCTTCATGGACGACAAGCTCTACGTTGGCGGTCGCTACAACTACGTCAAGGGCGCCTTCCTCGGCATGCCGAACGACGTTAGCGTCGATCGTACTCAGTTCGGCGGAGGCTGGTTCGTCACACCGACAGTGCTCCTCAAGTCCGAGTACATGATTCAGAATTACAACGACTTTCCAATCACCGATATTCGGAACGGTGGAAAGATAAAGGGCTACATGGTGGAAGGCACCGTCTCGTTCTGATGTTGCCGATCGCAATACAACATTCCGTATTTCTCAGCTCCTTGCTCGACGTGTCGCATGTTACACGCGACATGTCGAGCAAGGCTGCATTTTGGGCCCTTCTGACGCTCTCAGTTCCGCAACACCGGAATGTAAGCTCGCTCCGACCCTTGCCATTTGGACCGGGCGAAGTGATGACTTACGCCGTCGTCATGAAGGGGATGGGCTCGACAGGCGACGCTACGATGTCAGTCCAGGGCCCCGTTGATGTTCGCGGGACGAACACACTTCTACTCCGCTCAAAGTCAGTCGCCGGCATCGGCCCATTCAAGGGCTCGCAAACCACGGAGTCGTGGTTCGATCCAATCGCGACCCGATCGCTGCGCTTCTACGAACGCGACCGCCGACTCCTATCCACACATATAACCCGTGTCGAGATATATCCCGATAGCGCCACGTGGAAAACCGCCGACGGGGCCGGTGGGAAGAGTCCCACAGACTCGTCGCTCGATGAACTTTCATTCATCTACTTTCTCCGATTGTTACCAACGGCAACGGATACCGTCTTCCGTTTCAACCGTCATTTCGACGCGAGCCGGGATCCGGTCGTCATTCGTGTCGCGCGAGGTGGCCTTATAACCACCGATCTGGGTACCTTTAACACTGTGCTAATGGAAATGCACGTCCATGACCCCAGCCGCTATCAAGGCGAGGGCATCATCAAGGTCTACCTCAGCGACGACAACTGTCGGGTTCCGATTCGCATCGACAGCAACGTCCCTGACCTTGGGTCCGCCGTGCTCACACTCCGCTCCTATGTAAATCCCGCGTCCGCCTGCGAATTTGCGCACCGTCCGTAAGCACATGCACCGACACCATCGTCTCGCCATTCGCGAGCCCGTCAACGCCCTAACACACTTCCTCGGCGCGGCAGCTGCCGCCGTTGGAATGATCGTATTGCTGGTGAACGGAGCAGCTAATGGCAGCTCGCGTCAGATCGTCGCCTTTGCGATCTTCGGAGCAAGCCTGGTGATGCTCTACACGACCAGCGGCGTCTATCATTCGCTCAACGTCTCTGACCGCGCCCTGGAAATGCTCCGGCGACTGGATCACATGATGATCTACGTTCTGATCGCCGGTACCTACACTCCCTTATGCCTCGTCCTGCTGCGAGGTAACCTCGGCGTCGCGCTGCTCGTCGCAGTCTGGGCGATCGCTGTGATCGGAATCGTGCAGAAAGTTTTCTGGATGAAGGCCCCGCGCTGGTTCTCCACCGTGCTGTACCTGGGCATGGGTTGGGCCGGAATGCTGGTGGCGCGCCCAGTACTTCATGCGGCGCCCGTTGGCTTTCTGGCCTGGATCATCATCGGCGGACTCTTCTACACCGCTGGGGCAGTTGTCTACGCAGTCCGTCGGCCCGACCCGGTGCCAGGTGTATTTGGTTTTCACGAAATCTGGCATCTTTTTGTAATGGCCGGCAGTTTCAGCCATTATTGGGCAATGCTAACCTACATCGCACACACAACCTGATCGCTCGGACCCACACCTTGCTACAAACTCTTCGGCGCCAGATCACATCTCAGGCTTCATATCAGCGTTGCGTCACGCGTGCGATGCCGCGTTCGCCGAGATATCACGCGACAATTCCTTCGCAGATGGTGCGCACAGCGATACCTACTAACCGACCCTGCGTAACAGTCTGCCCCACGCCGCGTCCGGGCAATTCGTCAAGCAAGCACCATCGCCCGCGGGAGCAGTATGGAGAATCTGCTCCCAACTTGCGGCGTGCTCGTAACACGAATGTGTCCGCCATGCGCCTCCACTATCCCTTTCGCTATGGCCAGGCCCAACCCCGTGCCGGAACCGTTGCCGCGGCTGTGCCAATAGCGGTCGAAAACATGCGGCAGGCTCTCTCCGTCTATGCCGCGCCCCGTGTCTTCCACGACGATCTCGATATCGTCAAAGCGCATATGAGCAAGCACACCAACCCGGCCACCTGACTCGGTGAACTTCACTGCGTTGCCAACCAGGTTGGCGATCGCCTGGACAAGGCGAGCCGCGTCCGCATCAACCGCCGGCAGAGACTCCTCTATTGTGAACTTCAACTCGACACCGCGTTCCACGGCAACATGCGTGAGCAGTTCCGCCACGTGGGAGAATATGGCTGCGATCTCTACAGTACTGAGAACGATCGATAGCGCACCGGCGTCTATCGCGGAGACGTCCAACAGATCCTGAATCATTCGCGACATCCAGGCGGTGGAATCGTAAATAGTCTTCGCAAGCTCACTTCTCACGTCGGCCTCCGCCGGCGGTTTTTCGAGGAGGACTCGGGCGCACATTGCGATCGCGCTGAGCGGATTCCGCAAATCGTGCGACACTACGCCGAGCACCTCGTCTCGCAGTCGAGTCGCTCGCCTGGATTCGTTATAGAGTCGTGCATTGTCGATAGCCAGCGCGGCACGCGCACCAAAATTCTCCGCGATTACCCGGTCAGCGCTATCGAATTTCTCGGATGAACCAAACCTCAAGAGAGTCAAAGTGCCGACGGATTCCCCGCGCGCCAGAAGGCTGACGACATCCGCCGCTGATACAAGTCCGCCTGAACCATCCGTGATATCGGGCCGCTGAAACGTGATTCGCATCGTCTGCCCTTCATCATCAAGGACCTCGAGCACGCACGCGTCCGCGAGCGCGGGTACCGGCAATCGAACGACTGACGCGAGCGTCGCCTCATAATCCAGTGACTTGCTCAGCGCCGCACTCACATCCGCGAGAAACCGCTGCTGCAGTTCCATTCGATTGCGATCACTAACATCTCGCACAAGCGCCGTGTACAATCGACGACCATCCGGCGCATCCAACTTGAGAATCGATGCTTCCGCCGGAAACGTCGTCCCGTCTTTCCGCTGACCAAACACCTCGCTCCGGTGCCCCATGAGCCGAGCCGTTTCAGCCGATCGACCGAAAGCCGCGACATGACCGGCGTGACTCGCACGGAACTTCGCCGGTAAGAGGCAATCCAGCTTTCTGCCCAATACTTCGGACTTCGGGTACCCGAAGATCTGTTCGGCGCCCCGATTGAACTGTACGATGTCCTCCGCATCATCGATCGTGATGATTGCGTCAGCCGCGGCCTCGATGATGCGCTCGTACATCCCTGACGATGGTGCGCGGGGCGTCCCGTGCGCCTCACCATCTGGATGATCTGTCGAAGGGTCGCTGCCGGCAGTCGGCTTGCTCATGGGTATAAAACTAGCCGCGAGGCAAAGTCCACTTCAACCAACCTATCGATTGCGAGCCTTCCGCGAGAATCACGCTACCTGAACGTGGACGCGTAATGGCTTCCCCGAAGAATCGCTTCAGAGTCCCTCAAAACTATGAGATCACGAATCGCATCGCGCTTATTCGAGGCACGTTCGTAGTACGCCTTGCTGATCTGATATCCGACGAAATAGCCAAGGTCGGCAGGCCAGTCCGGACGCGAAGTAGTGCCGTTGTTGCCTATCCATTGGCTGACGTCGTCATGCTCCATGACGCGCGCGAATGCCGTCCATACCTGCCGCTCGTGCGCCGCACCCCACGTGAGGAAATAGGGCGGCGGCCGGTCCGGTACCGCAAGGTCCGATAGAAACGTCGCACCGCCTTCGATGAGTGCCACATCGAGCAGCGTGTGCTTATCGGCAAGATGCTGCTGAAAGTGCACGAGCTCGTGCGCGATCGTGTGTGGTAGATCGGCGCGCTGATACACGATCCGCTGAAGCGCTAGCGGTAACTCGTCAACAGGCGTTCCCGCTGACGCGACGTTCTGTTCCGCGCCGAACAGCAGTCCGTAATCCGCGACCGTACCGGCGGACGATATTCGTCCCATCACAAAATAGATGTCGGGATAGATCGTCTCCGGGTAGAGTTGCTTCATCCTCCGGAATACCGAGCGAATCGTCGGCGCCAGATTCGACAGGTGCGAAGCCGGGCCCCGCATCGACGCATAGAAACGCGGATATTTGTCGACAGCCTCCGCAAGTCGCTTACTGCTGCGGATCTTCTTCGCGTAAAAATCGTGAAGCCCGCGCGAGCCCGGCTCGACATACTCTCGAAGGTACACGCCCGACCTTGCATCGATCGTCGGCTCCTTCGCAGCCAGGTCGTACGCGGTCCAGAACCGAGTAATGTCGGCCGTGCTTATCAGTACTCGATTCGGATCCGAATGCACCTTCCGGAAACGTTTCTCGTTTCGCACGACACCAGTGACGACGTTACTCCATCGTGGATCTGCGTGCAAGGCAACAAGCGCAGTATCATCCTTCAACCCTGCACTATCGTGATACCCCGCTCTCACGGCCGAGTCGAGTGCGGAGATGGATGCATCGATCATCCCCGCTGCCAGATAGGCATCCGCCGCATCGTAGAATGACTGTCCTGGTGCGCTATTCGCTGCGTCAC
>JBDTAZ010000131.1:0-3496 GCA_039924325.1 Gemmatimonadaceae bacterium | reverse complement strand
CCCAAATGCCCGGGTCGATCTGCGAGTAGAAAAACATGAGGTGGGACGGCCAGTGCGGGACGCCATCGCCGCCGTATCCTTGCTTCGACATCATGTAACACATTGCACCGGATTCCATCGACGGCAGGTCATTACTCGCAATGGCAGCAGCGATGGCCGCATTCACTTGAGGCAGCGTGCGTCCCGCCAGACCCATGTCGGTTATTTTGGTGACGCGCGCCAGGTACGTATGTGCGGCTGCTGCATTGATACACATTGGGACCCGCACTTTTGGATTCCAATACTCAGCATCTGTTGTTGCTGTCCACGAACGTCCCACGATGCACACGAAACCGTTGTTACCCTTCACCGCTGTTTCAAAACCATGACGTCCGAGAACCATTACTTCGGCGTCGCGTGCAATGGACTCCGGTGCTGCACTTCGCGCAAGCGCAATTTCCGCGCTACGATCCGGCATGAGGTATTGCTCGATCGGCGCCATCTTCGGATATGGTGTCGCGGCATCCTGTGCAATCGCCTGGTGCACCGCGCCGAGCGCGACGATGAATGCGCAGGCTTTGATCACGATTGTACCAACGTTGTTTTTACGCATGGGTTTTCCTCTCGGTCGCATCAGTCTGTTGGCGGCTTGAAGAAGATCTCTCGCACCTCGACCGGCGTCCGACATGCGACGACAGCCTTACGCGCCCACGCTACCGCCTGGTCCCTATCAGCGGTTTCCAATATCCAAAACCCACCAACGTGCTCCTTGGCTTCCAGGTACGGCCCGTCGGTGACCAGTACCCCGCCCTCCGGATTCGCCCGCAGCGACGTCGCGAGCGCTGGGGCCGCCAGCCCGCCTGCGAAGATCCTGACGCCGGCCGCAATCATTTCCATGTTGAGTGCTGAGATGTCGCGCACCATGGCTCCGTCTTCGAGGGACGGCACGTAGTTGTCGGGGTGGTGAATGGCAACCATATAGTGTGGCATTGTTTCTCCTGTAGTGGTCTTCAGGCGAGCCGATTCAGCTGCCTTCACTCTAACGACGAACGGCGGAACCGGATTTCTACAACCTGTCCAGGAAATTCTGGATCTTCCCTGAATTCATCTAATCCTGGAGCGGCAGGGGTGGATCTCGCCTGATATAAGAGCGCCGGAGCTATGATGACGGCAGATCGTACTTCGGGAGCGCGATGTCGTCCCAAAGCGCACGACCGATTGCCAAGTCGGCTACGAACGGCACGCGCATCAGGTCTGTGATCAGATTGCGGAACACGATGCCATACGAAGTCTTCGGCGCAAACGACGAGGTGAACTTCGCCGCCGCATGCTGCTTCTTCTTAAGAAACGGCATGAGCTGCTGCTCGTACCGCGCGAATGCTGTCGCGAAATCGCCACCGCACGCGTGCAGCTCGCCGGCGAGAACGTAGGCTTCGGCAATTGCCAGTCCTGTTCCTTCGCCGGCCATGAGCGAAACGCAGGCCGCGGCGTCGCCGATCAGGGCAGTACGCCCCTTCGTCCAGCGATTCATGCGAATCTGGCTTACGGTATCGAAGTAAATCTCCGTGGCCCGCTCGAGCTCCACCTCGATCTGTGGCCATTCCCAGCCAGCACCGGCGAACGCGCGACGCAGAACCGACTTCGGTTCATCGCCGCCGGTGATGTATTCATCGCGGAAGATGAAGAGGAAAATCGTACGATCATCGCGGACGGAAATACGCGAGATCTGCCGCCCCGGCAGATCATGCATGATGTAGACGAGCTCTTCACGCGGTCGATAGCCTTCCACCTCGAACGCGGCGACGTGATAGCCGAGCGGGGTCTCGAAATCCGACTCCGGCCCAAAGGCGAGACGCCGGACGCGTGAATGCAGGCCGTCGGCCCCGATGACCAGATCGAATTCGCGCGCCGATGCGTGATCGAAGGAAACGCGCACGCGGTCACCGTCGTCTTCGATTTTGGCAATGGAATCGCCGAAGATCGTCTCGACCTTCCCCTCGATTGCGCGATAGATCGTCGCCGAGATATCGGAGCGCCTCACGCTCGTGAAGCGACCATTCGTCATCCGACCGAAGACGCCAACATCGACGCCGCCTCGCTTTCGGCCTGCTTTATCGACGAAGCGCACCTCGCGCACTTGATAGCCGAGTGCGCGGATGTCGTCGATGATACCCATCTTCTCTGCGATGTCGTATCCGACGCCCCAGAAGTCGATGACGTACCCGTCCGTGCGAAGCCGCGGCGCCGCTTCCACGAGCAGGACCTCGTGCCCCGACTTGTTCAGCCAAAACGCGAGAGCCGGCCCGGCGACGCCCATGCCGTTGATGACGATTCGCAACTGCTACGCGCCCGGGCGGGTCTCTGGCACTGGACTGACTTCCATCATTTAATCAAACCGTGATCAATGGTGCGGGTTGGTGTGGCATAAGTAGAACTCTACAAACAAGTCATCGACGCATCGACACGCCTGTGGCCGCTTGGTACGGACGGGAAGCGCCGGGCCGGTTCCGTCTTACCCCTTCCATCCGGTTTCCACGATTTTGCCGCAGTTGGAACAGCCGCCCTGCCGCTTTTGTTCGTCTGCCTTTGCCGCCGCCTCGGTCGGCTGGACGGCGCAGCCATAATTGCTGCCCGGCTTGAACTTGTAGCCTTTCTGCGTCAGGTAAGCATAAAAGCCATCGAGTATGGACTAGTCAACCAGGTTTCCTCCGCTGGGCGTGGATTTCACTCGCGTAGTCTGGATGACGCCAGTGAGATACGTGTCCAACCCTGGACCGCCCGAGGTCGAGCAAACGACGAATTGTCCGCTCGTGTCGGCCGCCGTTTTACTTGGCCCTTGTGCTACCGCTGGTGCTGCCGCTGCTACTGTCGCTCCTGCCGCGTCGCCGTAGGCGGCCTGGGCGGGCGTGTCGGCAAAGTTCACCTGTATGCCTTCGAGGTGATCCGGCGTGAAACCTTTCAGCATGCCCGCTATCGTGTTTGTGCGGCCCGCGGCGTCGTCGGAAATTCTCCTGCAATAGCCGCCGGCATAGCCGTTGTATTGACCGGTCGGGTTACCCGCTAGGTCTGTGACTTTGTAGGTTTGCCGGACATACGCGATAAAGTGTTTGACCATTGCGGTCGAGTATGCCCCTGACCCGACTTCCCCGAGCGCAACCGAACTCGAAGGCGAATCAGGAAAAGCGGAGTAGTACACGCGCATCCCGAGCGCACGTTGGTTGACATCTTTAGGGTCGTAGTACCGACACATCCACCAATGCTGACCCTGAGTGGCCACGGGCGCAGAACCGGATGCGGCGTTCGGTAAGGGCGCCGAAGAAGCGATCGTAGTTTGCGTGGTAGTTTGCCCGGCGGACACAGCGTGGCCAGCCAATGGAGCCTGTCCGAGGCGAAAGGAAAGCGTGGTACCGGACGGGAGCAGGACGCGCTGGCCCGTCGCAATCGCGAGCGCTTCTGCGGGCGCATTCACGCGTCGCCCGAATCTGCCGAGCACGGAGTTGACCGAACCTACGGCGTT
>JBDTAZ010000130.1:0-14273 GCA_039924325.1 Gemmatimonadaceae bacterium | reverse complement strand
GTGAGCATCAACCTGTACATGTTCCACGGCGGCACGAACTTCGGCTTTACATCGGGTGCAAACTACACAAGGCGAATTCCGATCGAGCCGAGCATGACGAGCTATGACTACGACGCACCGTTGTCGGAGGCAGGCTGGCCGACGCCGAAATATTATGCACTCCGCGACGTAATTCGACGCCACGTTTCATACCCAATCCCGGATGTACCGGATTCGCTGCCCGTGATTGCGTTACCGGCCGTCACGGTGACGGCTAACGCGAGCCTGTTTGATCTGGTGGCGAACATCAAGCCGGTGCGTGCCGAACAGCCACTTTCGTTCGCGGACATTGATCAATCCGATGGCTTTGTGTTGTACCGACATCGATTCGCGCGAGCGACAAATGGATTGCTCGAAGTTCCTGGGTTGCGTGACTACGGCGAGGTATTCGTGAACGGTGCGCGCGTTGCGACGCTTGAGCGGAGCAAGAACAGCTTTGCCGTACGAGTGCAGGTTCCGGCCGGCGGGCGCCTGGATATTCTGGTCGAGAATCTTGGGCGAATCAATTACGGTGCAGACCTCGTCATCGACAGGAAAGGCATCATCGAGCCTGTGGTTCTCGATGGCACTCGGCTTACTGGGTGGGAGATGTATCGGTTGCCATTTTCTGCCGCCCCGGCCGCCACTGCCGCCCGCGCGCGCAACGCGGCAACAGCTGCAATCGCGGGCGTTCCGGCGGTGTATCGCGGTACGTTCACCCTCGCAAGGACCGGCGACACTTTCCTCGACATGCGCACGTGGAACAAGGGAATCGTCTTCGTCAACGGTATCAACCTCGGCCGTTACTGGAACGTAGGGCCCCAACAGACTCTTTATCTACCCGGTGCATGGCTGCACCGGGGCCAGAACGAGATCGTGATCATCGATCTCGACGGTCGCGGTGCCGCAGCGTCAGTTGCCGGACTGCGAACACCGATCCTCGATCAGCTCAACGTCGAATCCGTTGGGAGACCGTAGGCCTTATTTGCGTCGCGAGGTGGTGTGAATGTCAATCACCGGCTTGCCAAGCTTCTTGATCTGCGGGCGAACACCCAGTCCCGGCTCGGTCGATGCTGACATTCTTCCCTTCTTTCGTTGCGGTGCGCCGTCGGCGAACGCAACAGTGACATAGGAGTTGAAATCAGTCGAGGAGAATAGGAACCGCTCGGGCGTGCTATGCGCGAGATGTGAGATCGCTGCAGTGATTATATCGCCGCCCCACGTATCCTCGATCGTCATGGCAATCCCGAGTGATACGCAGAGGTCCCGGATCTGTCTTGCCCGTGTGAGACCGCCGACTTTGGAAATCTTGAGGTTGATGACGTCCATCGCGTGATCCGCAACGCCACGCACCACCATGTCAATTCCGTCGACGACTTCATCGAGCACGAACGGTCGGTTGGTGTGACGTCGCACTGCGAGACACTGTTCGTACGTCATGCATGGCTGTTCGATGTACACATCGACGTCGCGTACCGCATCTGCAACGCGGACCGCAGCATGCTGCGTCCAGCCGGTGTTTGCGTCGGCGATGAGTACATCACCGGTTGAGAGTTCCGCCGCCGCTGCCTTGATGCGCGCGATATCCGTGTCGGGATCGCCGCCGACCTTGAGCTGGAACTTGTGATAGCCTTCCTTGCGATACACACCGATCTTCTTGGCCATCTGTGCCGGTGATTCCTGCGAGATCGCGCGGTACAGCGCGAAGTCCGCGCCGACGTGTCCACCCATAAGTGTAGCGACAGGCAATCCGCTTGCCTTGCCGAGCAGATCCCAGCACGCCATGTCAATTGCTGACTTGACGTACGGATGCCCGCGCATCGAGCGATCCATCAATTCATTGAGCTCGTTGAGTGCGAGCGGATCCGCGCCGAGCAGTTGCGGTGCGAGTTCTGCGATCCCGGCGCGTGCGCCACGCGCGTAGGCCGGCAGGTACGCTGGCCCAAGCGGACAGACCTCGCCCCATCCCGTGAGCCCCGAATCAGTGTCGACAGCGACGACAGTCGAGTCGAACACCGATACAGAGTTTCCACCTGACCATTTGTAATTCCCCTCGTGCAGCGGCAGGTCTATCTGATACGCGCGGATCGCGGTGATCTTCATGCGGCGACCTTCACCGTCTTGCGTGAAGCCAGCCATAGCGTTGCCGACGTATAGAGAAGCACCCCAACGACTACCCACTTGACGACACCCAACGGCAACGACTTGACGATGAACGCCGCGACCAGTACGCCGGGGATACCGCCTATCGCAAAAGCGAGCGCCGTCCGTCGATCGAAACGACCGGAGCGATAAAAACGGATAGCGGCAGCGGGAAGAATGAGAGACGCAGAGGCTGCCATGATCGGGAACACGGCTTTCGTGTTCATGCCAAGCATGTAAGTCATCGCCATTGTCGGTGCGTAGTTGCCAATTCCCAGGCTGGTGAGCGAACCGATTACGACGCTACCCAGGACGGCGATCACCAGTGTAACTCCGGTGAAGCCTATCGATCCGGCATCCAGCGACAGGCTCGCCAACATCCGGACGGCCATGAATCCCGCTGTGATTAGTAGAGCGATCGCCATGGCGCGTTGCATCAGCTGCCGCGGCCAGTGCACGACAATTCCAGTTCCGAACCACGCTCCGATTCCCCCTGCGAGCACCATGCATGTGATCGTCGGCACATCGATCAGGCCGCCGAGCAGGATGATGTAGATGATCGCTTCGGAGACGGTGGGGATGGCATGCCCGACGTTGAGCGTGCCGGGTATGTCATCATCCTCAACCATGCGCCCGAGCACTAGTACCGCGGTCGTCGTTGCGAAGGAGCCGATGCCGAGAGTATCGAAGAAGTTCGCGGCGGCGCCGAGTCCAAGCAGCGCGGGCATCGGAGTGCGGCGGGTAGTACTGCCTGGTGCGGTCATCAACGCTCCAAAACAAGGGGTGTTAGTTTCTCGGCTGTCGCTACATGGAAAGCCGGTATGTCGTACAGCATCAGAGTATTGTACGCAGTACGTACCTCTGCAAGGTTGCGTTAAATACTCGCCAGAGGGGTGTTGGACGGATCTGTGGCGCGGAAGTTCAGGGGCCGAACGCTTGAATTCGGAGCGTTTGGTTGCAGTTGCTCGAGCGCGGTGTCAGAAGCTTTCAATCAAAGCGGAGTCCGGCCGGCCGAACCGCAATATTTTATCCTGTATCCAATTCCGGCGTAAGGGGGCAACGGTAAGCAGACGGGCCGACGGGGTCCTCGGTTTTGCATCGGGCTCGAGTTATGCCGACCCCAGAAGGTGCCAATTCGTGCAGGTTTGGGCAAATCTGCGGACGCTGACGGCGACGGCATCCGTTCAGCGCGGTCTTGCAAGAGGCCGGATTTCGGTCCGAGAAATCGGGTCTGACTGTCGCGGTACTATAGGTAGGGATCGTCGAATTACGACCGAGTTCGTCAGGATTTCGGCGCCGTTCAAATACACGGGAAGTCCGCATCAATCCCGACCAGCCGGTTTTAACGCGTTCTTGCGCGTGGCTTTATTGGATACTATATCCTGTTGCGTTATCGACGGCGATCGCGTTCACGATTCAGCAAGACGATCAGCGCGTCCAAATTTTTGCCAGCCGCGGACTCTCGTGGCGCAACGGTCGGAAAGGAACTGATGAGACCTGTGCATAAGTTGATGTTGACGCTGGTTCTTGGCGTAGGAGTAAGTCCTGCAGCCGGATTGGCGCAACAAACGGGGACTACCATTGTCGGTCAGGTTACGACAGGCAACGGCGTGCCGCTTCAGTCTGCGGCGGTAGTTGTCCAGGGGATGGGACTCGGAGGGGTCACGCGCGACAACGGACGCTATACAGTCGAGGTATCGGCGGCGCGCTCTCTCGGTCAACAGGTCACGCTGACCGTCCGCCTGATTGGCTACGCGCCAGAATCTGTGCAGATCGTGCTGAAGCCCGGAACTATTACACAGAACTTCAATCTCAAAACAAACCCTCTGCGTCTCGGCGAAGTAGTGGTGACGGGAGCCGGTACGAGTACGACTCGTGAAAAGCTCGGAAACGTCATCAACACAGTCGATTCGTCGGTAATTGCAAAGAGCAACGAGACGAACCTGGTCAATGCGCTATCCGCCAAGGCTCCGGGTGTTACGGTTGTCTCCGAGTCTGGCGTGCCAGGCAGCTCTGCGTACATCCGAATCCGCGGCATCAAGTCGCTTTCCGGCGACGGCCAGCCACTCTTCGTGGTTGACGGAGTGCCGATCGACAACTCCACGAACGTGAACGGTAGCGCCCTCACTGGCGCCAATACTCCAAATCGCGCCTCTGATATCAACCCGGACGATATTGCTTCTGTCGATATCCTGAAGGGTGCCGCAGCAGCGGCGATCTACGGCGCACGCGCTTCCAACGGAGTTGTGCTTATTACAACGAAGGCGGGCCACTCTGGCCCCACACGTTACACATTGAGCTCAAGCTATTCAGTAGACGATGTAAATCATGCAATTCCGCTTCAAACCAAGTACGGTCAGGGCAGCCTCGGCGTAGCTGGTGCGTGCTCGACACCTGATTGCTCGGCAACGAGCGGTTCGTGGGGGCCAGCACTTGCACCTGGGACGCCGGTCTACGATCACTTTAGCGAGCTGTTCCATACCGGTAACTCCGCCAACACGCACCTTACGGTTTCGGGTGGGAATGATCGTACGACTTTCTACGCATCAGGCGGGCGTGCATCACAGAACGGCGTAGTCATCGGTCCGAACAATTTTTACGATCGGACGGATGCGCGATTGAAGGCTACGCACATGGTGTTCGACAATCTCAAGATTGGTGGCAACATATCGTTCGCCGACGATCGCGGTGCTTCCATTCTCCGTGGAGGGTCTGTCTCGGGACTGATGCTTGGCGGTCTTCGGACGCCACCTGACTTCAATCAGTTCCCGTATCTCTCGACGACTACAGGATTGCAAAGATCCTATCGCTTCCCGGATCCGTCGCCGGCGTCGTTCAATCGTTCTCGCGGATACGACAACCCCCTGTTCGCGCTGTATGAGAATCCGAGCACAGAGGAGACCAATCGTACGATTGCGAACGTGGATGCGACCTGGACACCCAAACTCTGGTTGACCGTGAAGGAGAATTTTGGCGGCGACTACTTTGGCGACTCGCAACTCACCGGTGAAGCGTTCACCGCCAGCGAGTCTCCCCTCGGACTCGTTCGCCGCGCGGATCTGAACCATCTGCAGATCGATCAGAACCTAATCGCAACGGCGACCCACACATTCAGCTCGAATTTCAACGGCACCCTCACGGTTGGAAACAACGTGAACAGTCGTCGTGGTCGCGAATTGGATGCGACGGGCAATAACCTGATCGCGCCTTCACCATTCAGCCTCAACAACACCGTCACACAGCTCGCCACGGAGTACGACTACGTAATTCACGCGCTTTCGTACTTTGGCGAGGCGAGCCTTGACGCTTACAACCAACTCTACCTCACTGCCGCACTGCGAAACGATGGCTTTTCCACCTTCGGAGCCAGCAATCCGCGTGCTTCGTATCCCAAGGCAAGTCTTGCGTGGAACTTTACGAATGCTTTTGGAAACACGGAACATCGTGGACTGTTGAGCTACGGTAAGGTTCGCGCGGCTTTCGGGGAGACGGGAAAAGAACCGAACGTGTACTCGACGCTTGCAACGCTTGGACGCGCAACGTTTGCCAGCGGCTATACGGACCAGCTCTCGTCGACACAGGGTGGTTACGGTGGTCTGGTTACATCGGGCACGCAGGGTAACAACAACCTGCGACCGGAGCGTCAGAAGGAATTCGAGACCGGCCTTGATGTCGGATTGTTCAATCAGATGGCGGATGCCGGACTCACGTATTACGTGGACAATTCCACCGACGTGATTCTCAGCGTGCCGCGGCCTTCAACGACTGGATTCTCGGCTCAATTGCTGAACGGGGCCGCGATTCGAAACAAGGGTTGGGAGGCAACACTTAACGTGCGGCCGGTCACGACAGCCAGACTGACGTGGGATATCGGTGCACAATGGGCGCAGAACGAAACGCGAGTACTGAGTCTGAATGGCGCGTCGTACCTCGCGGCCGGCGGCGGAACGTTTTCCGAAGCGACTCCCTCCGCAACCGTCGGCGGAACGTTCGCCTTCCGCGGGCTCGGGTTCGTACGCTGCGGTGTGACCAAGAGCACGAATCTCAAGGACAAGGTCGGCAATCCAATCGACCTTGCGACTGCTTGCGCTGGAGCTCCGAACGGAGCGCTTTACATCGCTGCTTCGGGATTCCCAATAAATGATCCCGTAAATCGCGTCATCGGCGATCCAAACCCGCACTGGACGGGCAATCTTCATAGCGATGTACACTTCGGAAAGTGGGAACTCTCTGCGCTGCTGGACCACAAGCAGGGCGGCATGGTGGCCAACATGACGGTTGGTGCGCTTAACAACTTTGGCACATCCGCCGTGACCGAACAGCGCGACGTAATGCGCACGTTCGGAACTGACTTTATGAAGGGCCCGACAGTTGGGCCCGGCAAGGGCACGCCAGTCTCGATTGGCCAATCATGGTATACAGGGCTCGGAAGCATTTACTCCGGTCTTGGTGAGTCATTCATGGAAGACGGGACGTACACCAAGCTTCGTGAGGTCTCAATCACCTATTCGCTTACCGGTGCTCTGGTACAGCGCGCAGGCTTCAGTAGTGCCGATCTGCGGATATCGGGGCGCAACCTGCATACGTGGACGAAGTACACTGGGATGGATCCAGAGACTAACCTCGCCGGCGCCGACGCGCTTGTGCAGGGTTACGACTTCTTCAACATGCCGCAGACGCGATCGATTGTTTTCGGCGTCTCACTGAACCGCTGATCCCAGGAGATCCAACAGTGAATCAATACATCAGAAGTGCGGCTCTAGCCGCTGCGGTTCCGGTGCTTTTTGCAGGTTGCAGTAATGACTTCCTGAAATGCTCCGAGTGCGTCACAAGTCCGAATGCGCCAACATCGGCGACGTCCACGCAACGACTCGTTGCGGTACAGGCCAAGCTTACGCAGTTCCTGAACGGGAACCTGGGACGCGTTGTTTCCATGTGGATGCAGCAGATGGCAGGAACACAACTACAGTACCAGACGCAGGATCTTTATGTAATCGACGGCGGGAGCGGTGACTTCAGCATGCCGTATACCGGCGGCGGTCTCATCGACCTGCGTGCAATTGAGGCATCGTCGACAACGTCCGGCGACAAGACGTTTCAGGGGATCGCGCAGGTTATTGAGGCTTGGGAAATAGGGACGCTCGCCGACGTGTGGGGAGATGTCCCGTATTCACAGGCGGCAAAGGCGGATTCATTCCCGACGCCAGTTTACGATCCGCAGCAAACGGTTTACACAAGCGTGCTCGCCACCCTGGATCAGGCGATTGCCAATCTCAATGCCGGTGCTGGCGTTGGGCCTGGCGCCGCGGAGATAGTTTATCGCGGCAATCCCGTGCTTTGGTTGCAACTCGCCCACACACTCAAGGCGCGCTTCTACCTGCATCTGGCCGAACGAGATCCAAGTAACTATGCGAAAGCGCTCACAGAGGCCAACTTGGGGATTGCGAGCAATGCTGCGGATTACCTGACTTACCAGACCACCAATGCGAATGAGCAGAATGACTGGTATCAGTTCCAGCTCACCGGCACGCGCACTGGCTTTGAACGCGCTGGCAAGTATCAGGTGGATCTGCTGAAGAGCCTCGGCGACCCGCGACTTGCAGAGTACTATCAGATCGCGGCCGGCGCGACGGATTATATCGGCGCTTCCCCTGGGCAGGATTTGGCGGGGAATATGTCGAACGTGAGCGCGAAGCGACTCGCGCCGGATTATCGGCAGCCTCTCGTTACGTACAACGAAAATCTGCTGATTAAATCCGAGGCCTTGTTCCAACTCGGAAATACGCAGGCAGCGCTCGACACGCTCAACAAGGAACGCGCTGCATGGGGCTCATCCACGCAATGGCATTCGGCGCTGACTCTCACGCCGGTCGCCGGGCCTGTCGCACTGACAGACATCATGCGCGAGAAGTACATCACGCTCTTCCAGAATGTGGAAGCGTGGAACGACTACAAGCGTACATGCTTGCCAGCGCTCGTCCCCGCTGGCGGTGCGGCGACGCTTCCAGGGCGGATGCTGTATACCAACGCCGAGCGACAGACCAACCCGAATGTGCCTGTTGATCCTGTCATGAATTGGAATGATCCGAATCACTGCTAACGTTCATTTGGTTCACTACGTGTAAACAGTCTCACTGGTCACATTGGAACGCGCGGCGCGTGCTCCAACGTGGCCAGTGAGGTAGCAGGATGGGAAGCGGTTTTGCTATTCTATTTCTGGGAGCAGAACGACAGTCGTTCAAAACGCGTAAGACAAATGGCTGGGCGGGTTCCGACAACCTGCCCAGTTGCCGTTGGATAATGGGCCGAGTTCGGCCTCATGTTGCTTGTTGCTCATCCGTTGCTCATTCGCTGCTCATTCGCTGCTGCTTCGTGCACTCTCACCGATGATCGTACCATGAAGAGACTTACACCACGTTCCTGCATCGCCCGCATGATGCCACTCGTTGTCGGCATCGGTATTTTATCGGCTCCAGCGGTCGGTTTCGCCCAGTCACAGGGGAGTCGACCCGGGAGAGGCCTGCAAGCCGAACCATTGCAGTTCGAGTACATGGGTCCGGCGAATGGCGGTCGTATCGCATCGGTCTCCGGGGTCGCCGGGGATCCGAAGACATGGTACATGGGCTCGGCATCAGGTGGCGTTTGGAAGTCGAGTGACAGTGGTCGCACTTTCGTGCCGGTGTTCGACAGCATGCCCGTGCAGGCGATCGGAGCGCTGGCAACCGCGCCATCGGAGCCCGGTACCGTATGGGCGGGAACGGGAGAGGCGTGGGCGATTCGTGATGCCGACGTGATGGGCGATGGGATTTACAAATCCACCGATGCTGGCAAGACGTGGAAGAACATGGGGCTCAAAGAAACCGGCCGGATCGGTCGCATTATCGTCAACCCGACCAACCCGAATGTCGTTTTCGTCTGCGCGCTCGGTCGTGTGACCGGGCCGCAACAGGAGCGCGGCGTATACCGTACGCTGGACGGTGGCAAGACCTGGGCTCGCGTGCTGTTTGTTGATCCTGGTACAGGCTGTTCCGGCATCACCATGGATGCACATAACCCAGGCGTTTTGTTCGCGGGCATGTGGCAGGTTGTGATGCATACGTGGGCAATGTTCGGCGGCGGGCCTTCGAGCGGTCTCTATGTGACTCGGGACAACGGGAATACCTGGAGCAAGATCACAGATCCAGGGCTGCCCAAGTCGCCACTCGGCAAGATCGACGTCGCTATTGCACCGACCAATTCGAACCGCGTCTACGCACTCATACAGACGTCGAATCAAGGATCGGTCTGGCGCTCCGACGACGCAGGGCATACATGGAAGGTCATCAACTGGGAGCGGCCGCTCACAGGTCGCGCCGGGTACTATATCAATATCAAGGTCTCAAGCGGCGATGCCGACGAAATTCTCATAGCCAACAGCAGCTTCTTTCAATCGAAGGACGGAGGGAAGTCGTTCAGGTCGGTCCCGTGGGGTGGCGACACACACGATATCTGGATTGATCCCACGAACGCCGACAATTTCGCGCTCACAGACGATCTTGGCGCACACATCACGCTCAATCACGGCAAGAGTTTTACCACGGTCGCGCTGCCAAACGGCCAGATGTATCACGTTGCCGTCGATCAGCAGGTTCCTTACTGGATCTATTCAAACCGACAGGACGACAGTAATCCAATGCGTGGCGCGAGTGATTCTCCGCTTCGTGCCGCGCCCTTCCGGCGCGGAGCGGCTCCGCCAGACGCAGTGGCAGCGGAGAACCCCCGCCGAGATACGACGGCTGGGCGAGGGGCGCGGCGAGATTCAACGGCAGCGCAGCCTCCGCGTGCTAATTTCGCGCGCGGTGGAAACCAGGGACCGCCAGCAAGCTTCGGAAATGTCTACAATCGTACGCCGTGGGAAACCGGCCTCGGCGGTTGTGAGTCTGGCTTTACCATCCCTGACGTGACGGATACGGATATTGTTTGGGCAAGTTGCTATGGTGACCAGGTTACCCGTTGGGACGCGAAGACTAAACTGGCGCGCTCTGTAAGCCCGTGGGTTCATACGCAAGATTGGCCGCCGAACAAGACAAAATATCGGTGTCACTGGACTCCACCGCTCGCGATCGATCCGTTCGATCACAATACCGTGTACTACGGCTGTCAGGTGGTGTTCAAGACTTCGGATAAAGGGCAGAACTGGAGCGTGATTAGTCCGGATCTCTCCACGCGCGATCCGTCGCGCATCGTCCCGTCCGGCGGAATTGTTGAGGACAATCTCGGTCAGTTCTATGGTGAGGTCGTGTTCGCAATTGCACCGTCGGAAATCAGCAAGGGATTGATCTGGGCCGGCACGAACGACGGAAAGCTCTGGTACACGCGCGACGGTGGTGGCGCGTGGACAGACGTGACGAAGAACATGACCGGTCTGCCAACATGGGGAACGATTCGCAAGATCGAGCCGTCGCACTTTGATCCGGCAACGGCGTACGTTGCGATCGATTTCCATATCATGGACAACCGGAAACCTTACATATACAAGACGACCGACTACGGTAAGACCTGGTCCAATGTCACTGGCGATTTGCCTGCAGACGGTCCGCTCGATTATGTGATGGCGGTCACCGAGAATCCGAACAAGAAGGGAATGTTGTTTGCCGGGACGGGACATGCGTTCTTCTACTCTCTGAACGACGGCGCCCATTGGACGCAGTTCCAGACGGGACTTCCAGCGGCGCCCGTATCATGGGTTGTTGTGCCGAAGCAGTGGAACGATGTTGTCGTCTCCACGTATGGCCGCGGTCTCTACATCCTTCGTGACGTTACCGCACTGGCGGACGGTGCCACGGCCACCCCTGCAAGTGAGCCGCGGCTATTCGCGCCCCACCTCGCCTTCAGGCAGTCCCGGACAGGTCGCGCTGACTTCACGTTCGAACTGCCACGTGCCGAGGATAACTTGGGTGTGACGGTGCTCGATGAATCTGGCGCCGAGGTGCGCGCGTACACTATGCGTGGTCATGCCGGCATCAACCGTGTCCCATGGGATCTTCGCTACGAGCCCGCAGCGCAGGTTGCTCTTCGGACCGTTGCGCCGGACAACCCATACATATTTGACGAACCTCGTTTCGATGGCCAGCCCACTCGCCCAGTACTTCACTGGGGCATCGAGGGACCTCTCCGCACGGGGCCGATCGCAGCACCTGGTCGCTACACGGTGCGTCTCAGCGTCGACGGCAAGACCTTCGATCAGCCGTTCGTTGTGATCCGCGATCCGGCGATGCCGTCGTCCGACGCTGATCTGGTAGCATCGACCAAGGCTCAGATTCGAGTTCGCGACGCTATGAACGGCGCCGTGAGCATAATCAACCCGATCGAGGTCATGCGCAAATCGATTGAGGACGAGAAGGCGGCGAGTGCCAGCAAGGCGGACGTTGTCTCGGCGCTCGACCGGTTGGACAAGCAAATGCTTGGCGTTGAGCTTCAATTGCTTTCGCGGTCAGACCTCCAGAGTGACGAGAAGTGGTTTGTGGAACCGAGCAAGGTGTATACGGGGTTGCTCTGGCTTTCGGGAGAGATTGGCAGCGGAGCGGGTGACGTTGCCGGGGGGGCAGGATACCGCCCGACGACCCAGGCGATGGAGACGCTTGGAAGACTGGAGGCCGAACTTGCCGCCGCTCGGACCGGCTACGCTACCCTGATTCATGACACCGTACCGGCGTTCAACAGCTCGATGAAAGGCCGCGTCGGAGAAATTTCCACTCAGCCAAACCGTTAACGGCAGCCACTACTGCCTGGGCGCTCCCGCATAGGGTCCGCCCAGGCAGTAGGCGACACTTGCCCGGAGTCGAGAAATGGGATATTGTATCCAATCCACTGGGATCGGTGGCGGCTGCCCGCAGGTCGGCGTATCTCTACGAGTTGCTTGACTTATTGGCACTTAACCCCGCTCCGGAGAAACTACGAAATGGGCCGCACCGTCAAATCAGCCTCAAAAACGCCAGGATCGACCACGGCCGCAGATGATATGATGGTTTTGCCGATAACGCGGCAGACTGTCACGCATCAGGCGACTGAGGCGTTGCGTGAACGCATTCTTCGGGGGATGTACTCCGATGACACGCCGTTGAGACAGGACGCTCTTGCGGCGGAGCTCGGCGTAAGTCGAATCCCAATTCGTGAAGCGCTCAGGCAACTCGAAGCCGAAGGGCTGGTCGTGTTCAACCCGCACCGAGGCGCGGTCGTCTCGTCGCTCTCAGTGGATGAAATCGACGAGCTCTTTGAACTTCGCTCGCAGATCGAAAGCGACCTGGTGCGTCGCGCTGTCAGTCGCACGACGGCCGAGGACGTATCTCGCGCGAAGGAAATCCTGAAGGCGTATGAGGCGGCGTTCAGATCGGCTGAGGTTACCGAGTGGGGCAAACTCAACTGGGAATTTCACTCCACTCTGTATGCGCCTGCAGAGCGGCCATTCACAATGGCGATCATCCAACGGCTGCACCAACAAAGCGATCGGTATCTCCGCATGCAACTCGTGCTGACTCACGGCGAGTCGCGCGCAATAGATGAGCACCGCGCCATACTCGCAGCTGTCGCCGCGCGCGACACGAAACAGGCCGCGGCTCTAATGCGGCAACACATACTCGGTGCTGGCCACCAGCTCGTTCGCTTCGTTAGCTCGGAGCGGCAGGCAGCGAACAGCAGCCCGTCCAAATCACGACGATCATGACAATGTTGAAACCTTCCCAACTGCAGCACTTTATCAACAATGAATGGCGCAAGAGTCAGGGCGACCAGTGGATCGAAGATCTCAATCCATCGGATCTCAGTGATGTAGTTGCACTTGTCCCGACAGGGTCGGCCGATGATGCACTGGCCGCGAGCGCTGCCGCCGCTACGGCCTTCCCAGGTTGGAGTTCGCTGTCGGGCCCAGCCCGCGCGGAACACCTTTTCCGTTGGGCTGGCGCGATCGGCGATCGCGCGGAGGAACTCGCGCAGGTGATGGCGCGCGAAGTGGGTAAGCCGATCGGTGAATCGCGCGGTGAGGTGGGTCGCTGCGTGGTAATTCTGCGCTATTACGCGGGCGAAGCTGTGCGCGAAATCGGTCAGGTCATACCGGCGCAATCCGCAGGGTCGCTGCAGTTCAGCTTGCGCGAGCCGCTGGGAGTGGTCGCGATGATCACGCCATGGAACTTCCCACTCGCGATACCGTTGTGGAAGGTTGCGCCGGCAATCGCGTTCGGAAATACTGTAGTGCTGAAGCCGGCGGAGTCGTCGTCTTATTTGGCGACTTTGCTCGCTGAGACCGCGCTGGCCGCTGGAATCCCCGCCGGGGTGTTCAACGTCCTCCTCGGATCGGGAGGCACCGTGGGCGCCGCGTTGCTGGAGGCGCCAGAGGTTCGGGCCGTGAGTTTCACAGGCTCTGGTCCTGTCGGCGCGAGAGTCGCGGCATCTGCCTCTGCGCGAAACATTCGCTACCAGACGGAGATGGGTGGCAAGAACGTTGTGATAGTGATGCCAGACGCTGACGTTGCGAAGGCCGCTTCGCTCACAGCAGCTGGTGCGATGCGCTACGCCGGTCAGAAATGCACCGCAACAAGTCGCGTAATTGTTGCCAGTGAAGTGGAAGCGGACTTCATGGGACAACTTCGTTCCCAGATAGAGTCTCTGCCAATCGGCCCTGTCACGGATGTATCTGCCGCCATTGGGCCGCTTATAAGTCGCGCATCACACGACTCGATCACGAAGGCGCTGTCGGACGCAAACGCAGAGTCGTTGTTCACGAGCCCGATACCGAGTTCGGCGGAATTCGCCAAGGGCAATTTCTTCCCACCGACTGTTGTCCGCGGTGGCGATCCTGACGGAATCCTTGCGCAGCGCGAATTGTTTGGGCCGGTACTCGCCGCGTTTACGTCGGAGGACCTGGACCACGCAATCGATATAGCGAACCGTACATCATACGGACTGAGCGCCTCTCTGTTCACGGCGGATCTGCGCTCAGCGCTCAAGTACGTCAATCGAATCCACGTCGGCCTTGTTCGGGTGAACGGTGACACGACTGGCGTCGACCCGCACGCGCCGTTCGGAGGAATGAAAGGCTCCAGTTCGGGAAGCCGGGAACAGGGGCCGGCCGCTCGAGA
>JBDTAZ010000129.1:0-8292 GCA_039924325.1 Gemmatimonadaceae bacterium | reverse complement strand
TGCGAGACGGCGGTACACTGCGGTTTCTGGACGTGACGACCGCCAAGCAGATCAACGGCGTAGTGTACGACTCCGCAGCGCGTCAGATCGTCATGGATTTTGGGCGCCAGATTGTGCTGACACCACGTACCCGCGATCAAGCCGTTGGATTCTATCCGCGAACACCGGCGTCGGGGCCTTATGCGTATCGCGAGCCGCTGCGGCGCGCCGGGGACGGTTGGACGCCCGCGCGCGCTGCGGATGTTGGCATGAACGAGGCAGATCTCGTTGCGTTCGTTGATACAATCGAAGCCGTGAATCCAGTTGGAACCAATGCGCCAGCAATTCAGTCACTGCTCGTTGCGCGACATGGGAAGCTCGTACTCGAGGAATATTTCGGCGGCTTTGATGCGACGCGCCCGCATGATCTACGCTCGGCTTCCAAGACACTCACCTCCGTCATGCTTGGTGTCGCAATGCGCGCAGGCGACGCTATCAGCCCAGAAACCCCGGTGTATTCGATGTTCCCGGGAACCGAGTCGCTGATTGCCAAGGATCCAGATCGCTCACGGATGACAGTCGGAAACCTCCTGACGCATAGCTCAGGGCTTGCCTGCGACGACAACGACGACGCCTCGCTCGGCAACGAGGATCGAATGCAATCTCAGTCAGCGCAACCGGATTGGTATCGTTACGCGCTTGAGCTGCCGCTGTTGCACGCGCCGGGAACCGTGTACGCGTACTGCTCTGCGGGAATCAATCTCGCCGCTGGGATGATAGCGCGTGCAACGAAGCTATGGCTTCCGGAGTTCTTCGACAGAACAATCGCTCAGCCGCTGCAGATAGACCATTATTCTGTCAATCTGACTCCCGCAGGTGACATGTACGGCGGCGGCGGTGTGTACATGCGACCACGGGATTTCCTCAAATTTGGTCAACTGTATGTTGACGGCGGCGTATGGAACGGTAGGCGAATCGTGGACAAGTCCTGGGTAACTCGTTCCACTGCGCACCAGATCACGAATCCCAACGGTTCGGATGGCTTCGCGTGGCATCGCTTCGTTCTCAAGGCCAAAGGCCACGAGTATCAGGAATACGAAGCGAGCGGCAACGGTGGGCAATACATGATGGTGATCCCCGAGCTCGATGTGGTCATCGTAATCACCGCGGCGAACTACAATGAGTACGGCATCTGGCGGAAATTCCGGGAAGAGATGGTACCGCGGTACGTACTCTCAGCGGTCATGCGATAGCGCTTGATTCCGGCTCGTGTAAAATCGCGCGGCCCTGCTGAATCAACTCTTTAAGCTCACCGACCAATGCGTCGAGTTCTTTGCCGGCATTCGGGTCCACCGGTCCGAAACCGCGAAGCGACCTCGCGGACAGGTCGGCGAGCGCGAGCTCTGCGAAGCGAAGGCTGACATCGGCGCTGTTGCGGGACGACATGGTCGGCGACGGACGAGTAAGCCCGAGGCGGTCGAGTGCGGCGATCATTTGCGTTCGCATCTGCTGCACGAAAGCAGTAAGTAAGCGAGTCTCGTCGGCTGAAATGTCTGGCCGTTCACGGGCAAAAGGTGACAGATTAGGCTCGGTCAGCGCTTCGACAGCGAGAAGCAGCCGATCGACATGTGTAAACGTCGTTTCGACGTGCTGTCCCTGAAATTCATTGAGTTGGCTCACGGGGGCCCCGGCTCCACTATGCTACGTTCGGCACGGATCAAGGTCAACGCCAGGCGGCGATGATTCGTGAACGCCGGCGGCACAAACGGCCCGTTTCCTGCCACTCCGATCGCTAAAACCGGCCGGAGCTTGTGCGAAGGTAGCACTTTCTCCGGCGCAATCAAATAAATCCAGATGAATCTCACCCTTGGCGCACCCGCGCCTGATTTCGAGCTCGACGGCACCGATGGCCCGGTGTCACTGCACGGCCTGCGCGGTTCCCGCGTCATCCTCTACTTCTACCCGAAGGACGACACGCCCGGTTGCACCAAGGAAGCCTGCTCATTCCGCGATAGCATGCAACGCCTCACGGGTCACGGTGCGGTCGTGCTCGGCGTGTCGAAAGATTCGGTCGAGTCACACAACCGATTCCGGGAGAAATATGGCTTGGCGTTCCCGCTCGCGTCCGATCCGGATAACAAGACCGCGACTGCGTACGGTGCGTTTGGACCGAAGTCGATGTACGGTAAGCACGTGATGGGGACGATTCGATCCACTTTCCTGATCGACGCGAAAGGGAAGGTCGAACAGATCTGGTCACCGGTTAAGGTGGACGGCCATGTCGATCAGGTGCTGGACGCCCTTGCGGGTGACAGCTAGGGTCGGCGAGATGTGACACGCGGTAAGGGTCCAGTAATCTTCGCCGCTGTGCTAACACCACGACTTGCGTGATAGTTCGCCCGGTATCGTGTTAGGCGCCGGCTCACAAAAATTCGAGCGATTGAACACGCCAATGCCTGGCTTCGGAGAACGCGATGATCGGATATTCTTTACGCGACTTGGCTTTCGTAGTAGTCACGTCGCTTGCAATTACAAGCGACGTTGCCATCGCGCGAAGCGACGCTACGCGGCTTGGCACTTTTCATCTGACTCCACGCAATTCCGCCCGAATCACGATGCAGAGTACCAGCTGTCCTACGTCCGACAGTACCCACACGCACAAGTGCGTGGCGATCGAGTGCGATAGCCGGCTTCTGGCATTCGTTGGCACCTGGAAGGGCGAGTTCCAGGCATACGCCCAGGAATTGTCAAAGAATGGAAAGTCGGTGTTCCGGCCGTACGAGAATTCAGTTACCTACTCAAAGTCCGATTGCATGAGTGAAGTCGACTCGCACGACGAGTTCATAGTCGGGCATTTCGATGATGTGTATCCCGCGTTCGAAGGGCTACCCGCGAAGACGGAAAACCAGTTGCTGATCATGGGATTTCACACTGATGGTTCGTCAATGATGACGATGGTGACATCGACGAAACAGGTTTATCCATATCGTCTCGTATACCGAAACAAGGCCGCCAGTTTCGCAGTGTGGGAATTCACCGTTCCGGCGCATGGCGGCTCTCCAGAAATGGACTTCACTACCATCGACGGCAAGGACTTTACGGAGCAAGCTTCCGACAGGCGAAATGTGACGGTTACGCTACGGGTTGGGCCGGCCGCACAGCCATACTTTCAGGGAGTAGTGACCTACGGATTTCACACGCTTCAGAAATCCTGACCCTCGAAGCGGTAGTGTTCTTCTCGCTTGGGAGCGGCAGACTCGTGACTACATCAGCCGGTTGCCGGCATACTCCCCTCGATTTGGCCTGGTGTGTCGTGCAGTAGCCAGTAAGTGGCGCAAGACCGAGGCCGATGCGCGTCAAATTCGGGTAGCGCTCTCCCATAATCGCTCGACCGTATTCAGAAGCATAGCTGCCACGTTCAGGCCGAATAACCTGTCGATCTCGCGAATGCATGTCGGACTCGTAACGTTGATTTCGGTGAGATATCCACCAATGACGTCGAGTCCAACAAACCAGAGCCCACGCTCGCGCAATACCGGACCGACTGCGGCACAAATGGCACGATCGCGGTCATCAAGCTCGATTGGATGGACGCTCCCGCCGGCGGCGATGTTCGCGCGCAACTCGCCGGCCCGAGGAATGCGCGCAATCGCGTGCGGTACGGCGTGGCCGTCCACCATCAGAATGCGCTTGTCGCCGCTTACCGCAACGTCGGGCACGAACGCCTGGGCGATGATCGTGCGCCCTTCCCGTTCGGTCATCTCCTCGAAAATCACGGTCGCGTTGGGATCGTCGTGACGCACCAGGAATACAGAACGTCCGCCCATCGCATACAACGGCTTGAGCACGATGGCGCTGTGCTCGCTCATAAACGCTCGCAATTGTGGAATCGAACGTGTCATCAGCGTAGGCGGACTGCAGTCGGCAAACCACCCGATGAACGCCTTCTCATTGGAGTCGCGCAATGCGCCCGGCCGGTTTACCACCAACGCTCCTTCCGATTCGGCGCGGTCCAGCACGTACGTCACTGCAAGATATTCGAGATCGAACGGGGGATCCTTCCGCATCAGGATGACATCGAGATCGCCAAGCGCGATGTCCGTGGCTTCGCCAAGCTCGAACCAGTGCGAGTTGTCGTCCTGTACGGTTAAGGGCCGCACAGTCGCCTCGGCGTGACCGTCCCGCAGCCGCAGATCGCCCAGTTCCATGTAGTTCAGCTCCCAGCCACGCCGTGCCGCTTCGAGCAACATCGCAAGGGTGCTGTCCTTTTCGGGATGGATACCGGCGATCGGGTCCATCACCACGCCGAGTCGTCGCATCATCGATCCTCATCTGTTGGCATCATGAAGACGGAAATTGAACCCGTATGTGGGCGCCGCGCCATTACTTGAAATCGAGCGATTCGGCGCCACGCCAGTAGTCAGGCGGCGCGGCAGCTGCGTAACGCTCGCACCGGTCGCCCAGTAGAGCGAGCACAGGGTCTCGGACGTCGATGCCGCGCGCATCAGCCAACAACTCACCGGCACCAGTGAAGTCGCGCGCAAAGTAAAGCGCCATCGCGCCCTCGAGCAATGATCGCGTTGCTTCCTTTGCGCTGCGTCGCTCGGCCGTCTCCGCGTCCAGTACCTCGTACAGCGTCATCGCCTGCACCTTTCCCTTGGCAGCCACCCTGTCCACGGCTCGCACCGAAAACCCGCTCGATTCGGGTAGGGAACGAAATGTCTGCTCGCCAATCAAGAATGGTGCACCGTATCGCTTGGTCAGCTGTTCGATACGCGACGCGGTATTTACGGTGTCGCCAACCACGCCGCACTTGAGTCGATCCTGGCTACCCACGGTGCCCAGCACCAGCGGACCGGTGTTCACGCCAATCCCCATCTCCAGCGATGGGCCACCGCCCGCGATCGACTCGCGGTTGAACTCGGCCAGCGCGCGCTGCATCAAAACACCGGCGTTCACGGCGCGAAGGCCCGGCAACGGAAAGAGCGCCATGATCTCATCGCCGTTGTAAGAGTCGATAAATCCGCCCGCGTCGGCGATCGGCCCGCCAATGCGGCTGAAGTGCCGGTTGAGAAGATCGATCACCTGGCGCGGCGGCAACTGCTCGGCGAGTGGAGTAAACGCGCGAAGATCGGCGAACATGACGCTCATGTCGCGCGCGACAAATTCGCCAAGTCCGACGTCGGCGATGTCACGTCGCCCCATGATCTCCAGAAACTGCGCCGGCACAAACCGGCTCTGCGCGTTGGTGAGCCGCACCTGATCTTCGTAGAGTCGCGCGTTCTCCATCGAGATGCCTGCCTGGGCGGCAAGCAGTCGGATCACTTCAACGCGATCTTCAGAGAATGCGCCAGTAGTGAGATTGTTCTCGATGTATATCACACCACTGAACCGCTTTTGACGCTGAATGGGCACGCACATCACTGACTTTGGACGGGCATCTAGCAGGTATGGGTCGCTCGCGAACCGGCCAGCGTTGGTGGCGTCGTCGAGGACCAGCGGAATTCCGGTCCGCAACACGTTGTTCACGATCGACAGTGGTACAACACGCTCCTGCCCAACACCGAGCGTGAGTGGGAGGGCAAGTTTCCGTGCGTCGTCCGTGTCCTCGGCCTGTGCGCGCACGACAAGTTCGTCGCCGTCCTGAACGATGAAGAAGCCGCGGTTGCCGCCGGCATTCTCCAGCAACAGTTCGAGCGTTGTACGCAGCAGCCGGTCGACGACGATCTCCCCCGAGATGGTCTGCGACGCCTTGATCACAGAGCTCATGTCAAGCGAAGAGGAATCGATCGTCGGAATCGCCGCGGAGACAACCTCGGCGGCTCCCCCCATCATGGCGGCGTATGTCCTATCCATCTCATCGACCTTGCGGCGCGCGCCCCAACGGTCAAAAAGGTAGCGTGCCGCGCGGACGTACCCTTCAGCGGCGCGAGGAAGGGCCGAAGCGAGCAGATAACGTGCGGCAAGTTCGCGAGCGACGGCTTCGTCGCGCAGAAAGCCACTCTCTCTCGCGGCTTCGGCGGCAGCCTCGTAGCCAGACAATGCATCCGCCTGCCGATTATCAATACGGGCCAGCTCTGCGACCATGGTAAGGCGCAGGTGTTCGAAGTTCGCGCGGCATCCCGCGGACCATGCGGTCATCTGTGCAAGATCCGCATTCAGACGTGCGAGCGCGCCAGGACGATCGCGTTCTGGCATGGCCGGATACAGCGCCGCGCGAGTGAGGAACGCGACTATGCAGAAACGAACAAGCTGCGGAAGCGACATCGCCGAGGCAACGAGTCGATCCTGCTCCTGTACGTGCTCCATCGCGCCTGTGAAGTCACCATACAGCGCGTGAATTTCAGCCTTGTAGATGTGATAGTTCGCAACACCCGTCATGAATCCGCGTTCGCGCATTCCATCGACGCACGCACGCTCGTCGAACGACTCATCGTTCATCGAGAATTGGGTGTCGGTCAAGCCCTGAAAATTGAGCTGCATCTGAAGGAACAGCGTACCGGAGTCGTACGAATCCTGATATTCGCAGTCCCTCACTATCGCGAGATACTTGCGTTGCTCGCGCGATGCGGTAGCGAGATCAAGAGTCGGATCCCAGATGATGCAATCCTGCGCGCTGTAAGCCAGGTACAACATGTCACCCGACTGATAACCAGCCTCGATTGCCTTTACGAACCAGGGCGTCATGCTCGCCCAGTCGTTGCTCCAGTGGTGAACAAACATCGCGTACACGTAGATGATGCGCGACTTGAGAGCGATGTCGTTGAATCGCTCGTTCATGTCCACGCCGAGGCGTCCGTATTGATACCCAAGCGCGGGATCATTGAGCTCACCGCAAAGCAGCATGCCGTACGCCGCGTACGCAAAGGCTGCCTCGGAACTGCTGCCATTCACAAGGGAAAGACTGACCCCATTGAGGATCAGATATGGGAACAATGTTCCACTACCGGACAGAAACGCGGCTGCGAATACCTCCATCAGGAGTCGCAATCCGATGCGGACTTCGGGGTCGGTGATCTCCGGTGCATCGATCAGGTCGGCGATAGCACGACCGCGAAGGTTCCGCGTCACGTTCGCAAGTTCTCGCTCCACGTCCGCAGGCGTTGGTTCGGACTTTACCTGGTAGCCAAGTTCTCTGAGTCCGGACAGCGCTGCCTGGATCGACTCGCGCATGCGGCCCATGGTCGCGTATTGCCGCGTGCGCGCCGAAAGCGCCTCCGCGCGGGCGAGCCGCGTCCGCGCGTGCGCGAGCACAATCTCCGTCCATGCATCGGCCGCAACGTAGTCGCTCGTGAGATACGCGCACTGCTGTACCTCTTGCGCGACGTCGAACATCAGATCGAAGTCGGTGTTCCATGCGTCCGGGCCCAGCAACTCCAGACTCACGCGGAGTAGTTCCATCGCCGCGCCATACGCAGACGATCGAATCGCCTTGAGCCCCGCGTCACGGTTTAGACGTGCGAGCGTGCGCCGTTCTTCCGTATCGGTGATGAGCGATCGGCCAATGTTGAGATGCGCCACGACGTCGAGCAACCGATTCTCCAGTTCGGCGGTGGTCGCGCTGCTAAGAAGCACGCGCCCCATCGAAAGGTGCACCGCTTGTTTGCGCTCGGGATCGATCAGCTCGTACGCGGCCTGGTGCACGCGATCGTGCTGAAACCGGTACCGTACTCCGGCGCCTGCCGCCGACGGTGCGACCCCAGGCTCTGCGACTCCGACGAGTCTGTAGTTCTCAGTAAGCGGTACCAGTAGCTGACGCGTGAGCGCAGCCTGTAGATCAGCGCCCGCAGATGCGTAGTCGCGCTCGGCGATGATGCAGAGCGTGCGGAGGTCAAAGGCGTTCCCGATGCACGAGGCGAGTTGCAACAACTGCTGCGTCGATTCCGGCAGGCGCCTGAGCGCCGCAACCATGAATTCAACAACGTTGTCGGATACGCTAGCAGCGGACACGGCGCCCGTGTCCCATTCCCAGCGTCCGATATCAGGCACAAAACGTATCGCGCTGCTTTCGTGCAGGCCGCGCAACAGCTCCTTTGTAAAGAACGGGTTTCCCTCGGCCTTGTCGAAGACAAGACGCGCGAGTGGACGGCTGCGCTCCACGGTCGTGGAGAGCGTATCCGCCGTCAGTCGCTCCACTGCCTCCGTCTCCAACGGCGCCAGTGTTATCTCCACCACCTCTCGCGAGCGACGGATCTGGTCAAGAGTAACGGTGAGCGGGTGTGACACATCCACCGCATTGTCGCGATACGCCCCAATTAGCAGGAGATGCGCCATGTCGCGCGTGGTCGCCAGTCGCGCGAAGAGATTAAGTGT
>JBDTAZ010000128.1:0-8908 GCA_039924325.1 Gemmatimonadaceae bacterium | reverse complement strand
AGAAAGTTCTCTACAAGGATGACTACACCAGCGGCAATGATGTTCGCATTGATCCCAAGAATCCGAACATTGTGTACGCTACGCTCTGGCAACAGCAGCAGAGTTATATCGAGGGCGGAGAGTTTGGGGCTGCAGGCGGCGGAATCTTCAAGTCTACCGATGGCGGCACGACGTGGAAACAGCTCACGGACGGTCTTCCGGCCGGAGTGATCGAAGCGAATCTCGGGATTTCAGCGAGCAATCCGAGCACCGTTTACGCGATGGTTGCAGGGCTGACCGGTCAGGCAAATCCAGGTGGTCGTCCGAATACAACCGGTACTGTCGAGTTCTACAAGTCAACGGACTCCGGTGAGCACTGGTTCCTGGCCGCGCGCGACCCGAATACGCCGGGTGCATCTGCGAACGCGGTACTTGACCCTCGTCCATTGGTGCGCATCGGCGGTGGTGATCTTCCGACAATTGCGGTCGACGGAAAGAACCCGAACGTCGTGTACAGTGCGTCAACAGTATTCTGGCGTACCGAAGACGGTGGTGTAACGTGGAGCGCGGTACGCGGCGCGCCGGGTGGTGACGATTATCAAAAGGCCTGGGTCAATCCCGTCGATCCGAACATCCTGCTTGTCGTAGCAGATCAGGGAGCGATCGTTTCCGGGAATCGCGGTTTCTCATGGAGCAACTGGTACAATCAGAACACGGCGGCGATGTATCACGTCTCGACAGACGATGCATTCCCGTACCGCGTGTGCGGCGGACAGCAGGACTCAGGCTCTGCGTGTGTTGACAGCAGGTCGATGGATGGCGAGATCACGTTCCACGACTGGCATCCTGTGAACATTCAGGAGTATGGCGTTGCGGCGAGCGATCCAAAGGATCCGGATCTGGTTTTCGGAAGCCAGCGCAGCAATGTCTCGCTGTACAATCGAACGACGGGTCAGACCAGCACCGTCGGTCCGGATGCAACCGCGCGCGGAACCGAGTATGGCCGCAACGTTCGCACCATGCCGATCCTCTGGTCGCCAATCAACCCGAAGCTGATGTTCTACGCTTCGAACGTAGTGTGGAAGTCGGCCGATAACGGGAATAGCTGGAGCCGCATCAGTCCCGATCTGGCGCGCCAGAGCTGGGCGATTCCTGCCACGGTCGGCAAGTATTCGAGCGAAGTAAAGCCCGCGCCGACTGGTAGCATAACGGCGCTTTCAGCGTCTGCTCGCGACGTCAACGTGATCTGGGCAGGCACGGATGACGGTAACATCCAGGTAACAATGGACGGTGGTGCGAAGTGGACCAACGTCACACCGTCGCAAATCAAGCCGTGGGCGCGCATCTTCAACATCGATGCCGGGCACTTCGATACGAAGACTGCGTACGCAGCAGCGAACACGATGCGCATCGACGATATGAATCCGCATCTCTGGCGAACACATGACGGCGGCAAGACATGGACAGAGATCGATCACGGAATCGCACCAGGCGTAACGACGAACTCGATTCGTGAAGACCCGCGCAAGCAGGGCCTCCTCTACGCATCAACCGAGACTCAGGTTTGGGTCTCGTTCGATGATGGAGACAACTGGCAGTCATTGAGACTCGACATGCCGGCAGTGTCGGTTCGCGACATCCAGCTCAAGGATGACAACATCTGCATGTGTTCCGATCTGATCGCCGGAACGCACGGTCGCGGGTTCTGGATTCTCGATGATGTGACGCCTCTGCGTCAGGCAGCGGAGGCGCGGGCCGCGGCGCCGGCATATTTGTACAAGCCGGAGACTGCACTGCGTATTCGTCTGGCGACAAACGATCCGACGCCCTGGCCTCCGGAAATGCCTGCTGGCGAGAACCCGCCAAACGGCGCGATCATCGACTACTATCTCGCGTCGAGTGTATCTGGTCCGGTTACGATCGACATTCTCGATGCAGGCGGCAAGCTCGTACGCACGTACACGAGCGAACTGAAGCGTGATCCGGATCCGGCAGTCGATCGTGATGCGTACGACAAAGTATGTATGGAAGCACCGAATTCCGCGGATTGCGCGGTGCCGTTGTACTGGCCGTCGCGTATCAAGTCAGTTCCGACGAGTGCTGGAATGCATCGGATCAGCTGGAATCTGCGGTATCAGCCGATGGCGGAGGAGCGCGGTGAAGTAGACGCAACGGGTGCTGTGCCACATCGCAGCTCGCCGCCCGCGTCCTCACCATGGGCACCGCCGGGCAACTACACTGTTCGCCTGACTGTCGGGGGGAAGAGCTACACGCAGCCGCTCACCGTGCGTCTCGATCCGCGCGTCCGCATCACACCAGCTGCGCTTGCAGAGAACACCAAGCTTTCGATGGAGATGTACGAGTTGGCGCGTACGACAAGAATGGCGTACGGTCAAGCGCGTGATCTCGAAGCGAACCTCGAGTCTGTGAATAAGGGACAGCAGGTAAACATCGATGAGTTCAAGGCGCAGATAGATTCGGTTGCGCCGAGCGAGGCACGTGGTGGGCGTCGCGGCTTCGGCGGTTTCGGTAGTGGTGGCGGACGGCCGCCAATCACGCTGAATGGTGCGAGCACATCGTCGCTTGCGGCATCACTTGCGATGCAATCGGCGGAAATGGCGCCGACGGCAGCGCAGATCGCGGCATGTGCGCGTGCAAGGGAGCAGGCGAGCGCTGCCCTGGCACGTTGGGACGTAATGAAGACCAAGGGGTTGGCGACGTTCAATGCAACGCTGAAGACGAAGGGTCAGCCAGCGTTGACATTGCCGGCACTCAGACTGCCGCCAGCATTGCCAGCGGATGCAAATGGCAATGTGAATGAAAACGAGAACGACGGTTAACCAACGCTGCTTGCCTATGACTAACAAATGAAATTCTCACGACTCCTGTTACCCGCCGCGATCGCGTTTGCATCTGCATCTGCACTTGCACCGCGGATCGCGGTGGGTCAGGGGTCGTATTTGTTTGTATGGACTGGTGGTTCCGGACCTGGCGCGAGTGATTTTATAGCGACAATCGACGCCAATCCGGCGTCGAGGACGTATGGGCGGGTGCTGGCCAGTGCTCCTACTGGCAGCATTGGAATGCCGCATCACACAGAGCACGAGATGCCAGTCGATGGGCATCTCCTCGCGAATGATTTTCCCGCGGGCCACACGTGGCTTTTTGATCTGAACAATCCGCTCAAGCCGCGAATAATTACTTCGTTTGGTGACGTTGCTGGATACAGTCATCCACATTCGTTCATCAGACTGGCGAATGGAAACGTCCTTGCCACGTTTCAGTATCGCACCGATGCTACGACGCAACGTGAGATGAAGATGGGCGCCGCGGGCATGCATGCGATGAAGGATCCGGCGTCGCATCGTACTGGCGGCCTTGTCGAAATGGACGAGCGCGGGAAGCCGTTGCTGTCCGCGAGCGCGGTTGATCCCTCGATCAAGGATCGGTTCCTGTATCCTTACAGTGTCCTTCCGATGCCTGCGATTGATCGTGCCGTGTCGACGACGAGCGACATGAATTGGGGCGACACGACCGCAACGTCGCAATGGATTCAGATCTGGCGGCTGTCGGATCTCAAGCTCTTGCGCACGTTTGCGCTGCCGAACGGCCCGAAAGGATCGCGCGGGTACGCCAACGAATACACGGGCGAGCCGCGCCTGCTGGCGGATGGGCACAGCGTGTACATCCACACTTTCAACTGCGGTTTGTATCTGTTGAGTGATGTAAGCAGCGCAAAGCCAAAGCCCAGTTTCGTGCACGGGTTCGACGGAGTGGACTGTGGCGTGCCGGTTGTCACGTCCCACTATTGGATTCAAACGGTTCCAGCGGATCACGGGCTGGTAGTTCTCGACGTAATCGATCCGCAACATCCGCGAGAAGTTTCGCGACTGAACGTTGGTGCAGATGAAGAGCCGCACTGGATCGCGATTGATCCGAGCGGCAAGCGCATCGTGCTGAATTCGGCTGGCCATGGGAACCGACTCTTCCTGATCAATTTCGATCCGAACACGGGAAAGGTCGCGCTGGACGAACACTTTCGCGATCCGGGAAGCAAGAAGCCGGGAATTAGTCTGAGTGGTGCAAACTGGCCGCGTGGCTTTACGGGTAACGTTGTCCCGCACGGCGCGGTGTTCTCGCGGTAGTTTACGTGCTGAGTCTGTTCCTCGCGTAGCGAACCGGTACTGCTTCTGACCCCAGCCAGAACATCCCCCAAGAGAGCTTCCGACTCCGAAACCGACGCTGCGCGTACGCGGGCACGGGTTCTCATCGCGTTGCTCGCGGCAGGCATCCTCTATGGCGCCGGCCCGTACCTTCCCGGCCTGCTGGGCGCCGCGGTTCTGTATGTGGTGAGCGTTCCTGTGTATCGTCGGCTCACACGGTACATGGGCAACGCGTGGGCGGCGCTCATCATCACGCTCAGCGTCGCGGTACTTCTGGTAATCCCGGTTGTGTGGATGGCTGCGCTAACGCTTGAGCAGGCGCCGGATGCGCTGTCAGCCGTCACGAAGAGCGATGCTTTCGCGCAACTCTCCACGCTCCAGATCGGACCGCTGGATGTGGGTTCACAGCTTTCGAAAATCGGCGAAGTAGCGGGGACGTGGGCGTCGCGGCAGGCCCTGGCTGTTGTCGGTAGCGTGACGCGAGGGATCCTGAATCTCCTGATCGCAACGGTCGGACTGTACTATCTGCTTCAGGCGGCCGATTCGCTCTGGCAACGCGTGCGTCCGGTCATCCCGTTCTCAACCGACGGCGCTGAAGCGCTCCGGGAACGTTTTGGAATGGTGACGCAAGCGACCCTGCTCGGCATGATCGCCACTGGAATTGCACAAGGTACGACGGTTGGTGTCGCGTTCTGGCTGCTGGGTTTGTCGAATCCGATTGTGTGGGGAACGGCCACCGCCGTCGCATCCATCTTCCCGTTGCTCGGGAGCGCGCTGGTCTGGGGTCCCGGTGTAATTGTCCTGATCGTCGGGCATCGCTACGGCGCTGCTGTAATACTTGGCCTTGTTGGCGGGATCATTGCCTCGAACATCGACAATGTCATCCGCCCGTTGGTGTATCGCAGAGTGTCCGGCGTGCATCCCATGGCGACATTGGTCGGTGCGTTCGCAGGCGTTGAGCTGATGGGTCTGGCCGGCTTGCTGCTCGGACCGCTCGCGATTTCGTATCTATTCGAGCTGTTGGATCTATATGACGCCGAGTACGGGAAGTCCTCGCAATCCGATGCTTCAGCCGGTTGATTCACCGACAGCGTCTGCAATTGGTCGCTTGCCAGTAAAAAAATTCCGGATCGCTCGCCAGATCGCGCGGACCAGTAGCATCGTGAGCGCGAGTAGGACCAACGCGCCAGCAAGCGCGATGATCGGATGGTGCCACATCGAATAGGTCACCGCGGCAACGACACCAAGCTCGACTGTGTTCACGATGCCGTTGCTGACCGGCTCTGGCGAGCTGTCAACGGCGACACGCAATCCCAGCTTCGCGAGGTTTGTCGTCAGGCCAAGTCCGCCGCCGAGCAAACCGGCGATCACGATTACACTTGGATCAGCGTGCCACGCAGTCGCAACTGCAAGGGCGGCCGCGGCGGGTGTTCGGATCATTGTGTGAGCTGCTTCCCACGCGGTTGCAACGCCCGGAATCAGAGTCGCGAGAAACTCTACAAGCGCCAGCACCGCTGCCACGCCGATAATGATCGGGTTCGACAGCACCGCCAGTACGCCGGGCACGGGCCCGATCCAGCCAAAACGCTCGCCAATACCCACAAGCGCGACTGTCGCGTACAGGCTGATTCCGGATGCGTACGCGATGCCGAGTGACTCGGCGAGCGTGACAAGCGTGTTCAACTGTGCATTGGGGAAAGCGTCACGAGTATTTGGACCAGAGAAAGAGTACGCCGCACATCGCTCCCGGAAGTCGATTCTGATATTGAACCGGGACGTTGCCCGGCGTACGGTATTCGATCGTGGCGAGGTCTCGGACGTTTACCCAGTCAACGCCACCGTTCTCGATATATACACCGTCAACAAAGACCTGGAGGAAACATGGTGAGCCAATCATGTCCAGGTTGAGTCCGCTGGCGACACGATCGACGTCGGTACCATGAATGACGCGAATTCCGGGAAAGTGCGCGATAAGGACGCTCCCGAGTGAAAAGTCCTGCTCGTTGGCGAGTTGATCTTCCGTGACGACGTAACCACCCCTTCCGCGTGGTGAGCGCGTCACCGCACCGGTGTCGAAAGTGGTGTCAGCGAACCATGGAGTGAAATTCGGCAGGTTTCGGACGACCGAGGGGTCGAGCGAGGGGTCGATCGAGCGGGATCGGTGGCCGCTCGAGGCTGTCGTGTTTGCGCCGAACGCGGGAGTTGCGACGACGGCGAGTAGAATTGCCAGGGTGACGAGCCCCACAAATACGGAGCGCGTACCGAGAAGCCGACCATACGATAGCGAAAGCATCGTTCGGGCCTCCAATATGGCGTTGGTGCTACAGTAGTAATTTTCTGCAAACCATCAGCCAGAACTGAAAATTACCATAAATATTGACGGATCGAGCACAACTTTATGACACCAATTGAGTCGTACAGCCACAGCTCGTTGATGTAATGGGGGCAGGAATTGGCAGTTGATATCGATGTCGCTGGACGGTACCGAGCCCGCGCAGCCGAGCTGCGCGTGTTACACACGACAGCGGTGCGTGGATGGCGGCGATTCGCCAACCTGAGACTGCTTGCCTTCATTCTGCTAGCGGCGTCCGTCTGGTGGGCGGCACAGTCCGGGAGTAGCAGCCGCATCCTACCTGTTCTCGCGACAGCTGCTGCGCTTGCCGGCTTCGCGGCACTCGTTTCCTTCAGTTCGCGAGCGCACGCATCGGCTCTCCGGCTCGAGCGCCTGATCAACATTAAGGAACAGGGTATCCACCGAGTTCACCGTGACTGGTCCGACCTCGAGCAGCGGCCCTGGCCTTCGGTTCCGGTATCGCATCCCTACGCGACGGATCTGGATATTTTCGGCAAGGCGTCTCTCGCGCAGCTGTTCCCACCGCTTAGCATGGCTCCCGGGCGCACCACGCTGGCTGGGTGGCTGCTCGCACCGGCAGTGCCAGCCGAATTGACCCTGCGGCAGCAGGCTGTCGAGGAACTGAAGGATCGGATCGAACTACGCGACGAGCTGCTACTGCACACAGAACGGATCAACATCAGCGCCGAGCGGTTGATCGCATTTGGGGAATGGTCCGGGAAGATCGACGATGAGATCGGAGGGACTGGAATGGCAGTTCTGTCCGTCGTCATTCCACTGACCGCATTGTTCCTCGCGGTGGCGCAGGGGCTTGGTCTGGTAAGTCAGGCATACTGGCTGATCCCCATTATGATCGGCGGGCTGCTTACCATGCAATTCAGGAAGCGACTTCGAGTGGCTCTTTCGGAAGTACAGGGACAACGCAACGTGCTGCGCGGATATGCCAACGTCGCGTCGCTCATGTCCGATGAAACACTTCACTCGCCGTTGCTCATGACTCTTCGGGCTCGTTTGGGTTCCGGAGCGGCGAGCGCAGAGCGTCGCATGCGTGCACTCGAACGCCTGGCAGACAATACCGATGTTCGATTGTCACCGATGCTGCACTTCATCGTGCAGGGATTGACCCTGTGGGACTTTCATGTCGTTCGAATGTTGAACCGCTGGAAGCGAACGGGGGGCAACAACGTTGACGAGTGGATGACGGCTATCGGTGTATTCGAGAGTCTCTGCGCGCTCGCAACTCTGGCGCACGACAATCCGGACTGGGTATTCCCAATCATTGGGGCAACAAGCGCGGCGCAGGTAGAGGCAGTGTTGCTCGGCCATCCCTTGCTTGACGCGAAAAATCGTGTTGCCAACGATGTGACAGTTGGGCCGCCGGGAACACTGGTTTTGATAACCGGCTCGAACATGGCCGGCAAGAGCACGCTGCTGCGCGCTATCGGACTCAATGCTGTCCTTGCTCAGTGCGGGTCGGTAGTGTGTGCAACGCGCATGAGCCTTCCCTCGGTCTCACTGTATACCAGCATGCGTGTGCAGGATTCGCTCGAACGAGGCGTCTCGTACTTCATGGCGGAACTCGAGCGGTTGAAACTCGTTGTTGATGCAGCCAATGAGGTGCATGCGGATGGAAGTACGACGATGCTCTTTCTCCTTGATGAAATTCTGCATGGGACCAATTCGGCTGAGCGGACGATTGCGGCGAGACACGTGCTGACTCGATTGATCGAGCTGGGAGCGATCGGTGCTGTTACGACGCACGACCTCGCGCTGGCAGACACGCCGGACTTCGCGGGAATTGCGAAACATGTCCATTTTCAGGAGGAATTCTCTCGCGCGGCCGATGGCACGCCGACTATGCGGTTTGACTACCGGCTTCGACCCGGGAAGGCGGAATCGAGCAACGCCCTGAAGCTGTTGGAGCTTGTTGGGCTCGGTGTAGGACTTCCCCCTGACGGGTATCCGGCATCTCCCGACTGATTTCGTCATACGGAAGGGTAAATTCAATTCAAGACGCTTCGGTCGAGGGGCTAATAGCCCCAGTGAACGGCTCAGTTACTGGAGGAAGCCATGTCAAAGTCACAGTCCGCGAAGTCCTCGCACGGCGCAACCGATTCGCCGCCCAGGATCCGCGAGCTAAGCCGGTTGGAGATCGAGGAGATTCTCGCTCGGAACCACGTCGGCAGGATCGCATTCACGCTTCACGATCGGGTGGACATCGAGCCGATCCACTACGTATTCGACGCCGGCTGGATATACGGTCGAACGAGTCAGGGCACCAAGCTTTCAACAATTGAACACCACAGATGGGTGGCGTTCGAGGTGGATGAAGTGAAGGAACTCTTTCATTGGCGAAGCGTTGTGATCAAGGGTGCGTTCTACCTGATCGATCCGGACACGTCGGCAAATCGGG
>JBDTAZ010000127.1:0-8402 GCA_039924325.1 Gemmatimonadaceae bacterium | reverse complement strand
GGATCAACGTGCTTGTTCTTGAACCGTGACGCGGACAGGTCAGCTGTTACCTGCAAGCCCGGAATCTTTGTGAGCGCACTCGAGAGTTCGCTGGTCATTCCGTCCGCGAGGTATTCTGTGGTAGAGTCGCCGCCAAGATTCTCGATCGGCAATACCGCGATCGACTTGACTTCGGACGAATTGCCGACATTGGGCGAGCCTGCAGATCCTGCGCGCACGAAATATAGCCCAGCAATGAGCACGGCCACAGCGACGAGTGCCGCCGCGCTACTCCAGATCAGCGTGGTGCGTCGAGAGCTACCACCACCGCTCACACTATCGAGCGACTGTAGAAGCTCGGCTGCACTTCCGGGTCGTTTGGACGGATCCTTCTCGAGACAGCGCCGAATCAGATCGCTCAGCGCGGCGGGAGTGTCGGGCCGCAGTGTAGTTACAGACGGCGCCGTAGTACTCATGTGCGCGGCGATCATCGCTTGCGGGCTCGTACGGTCGGCAAATGGATGCTTGCCGCCGAGGATCTCCCACGCGACCACTCCCCAGGCGTAAATGTCCGCACGATTATCGACCATCGGATCGCCGGCGATTTGCTCCGGCGCCATGTACGCCGGCGTTCCCAGCGACGTGCCGGTCTGCGTGAGATTGGCCGGTTCGGCAGCCGTCCGTGCAGCCGACACAGCCTTTGCGATCCCGAAGTCCGTGACGACGGCTGTATCCCCAGAAAGCAGGATGTTGTCGGGCTTGATGTCGCGATGTACAACGCCGCGCGCGTGCGCATAGTTCAGCGCACGCGCAACGTCACGCAGGATGCCGATACATTCCGCGATCGTGAGCTTCGGCTGCTGGATTAGGCGCGCCCGCAGAGACTCGCCCTGCACATACGGCATCACGTAGTACGGGATACCGTCGGCGGTTCCCGTTGCGAGCAGCGGCACGATGTTCGCCTGCTGCAACGCCGCCGCGACCTGTATCTCGCGCGCGAACCGCTCCGCAGAAACGTCCTGCGATAGCGTTGTGGTCAGTACCTTGATCACGACATCGCGACCCAGTGCGACCTCCCTCGCCAGAAATACACGCGACATCCCGCCGCCGCCGAGCTCGCGCTCAAAGGTGTAGGATCCGGATAGCGTTGTCCTGAGCTGGTCTACAGAATCAGCCATCTGCTCGCGTATGGGAATGAACTCACCGGCCAGACCGAATCTACGAGTTGGTAGTTACCGCTGTAAGAGTCCACGCGTAGCTTAGCCAAGTGTCCACCGAGCCGCCGGAAGCCAACCCCACACAATCCGCCATGGAACCCTTCGCGATAGATACGCCTCTCGCAGACGTCGAGGAACTTCGCAAGCGACTGCGCCGAACGCGCTGGCCGTCGGGAATTCGTGACTCGGGTGGGTTCGCACTATCCGACGCTCAGAGTCTGGTTCGGTACTGGTCGGATACCTTCGATTGGGCGGCGCAATGCGCGCGACTGAATCAATACCCACAGTACATCCTCACCGTTGGTGATTTACCGGTGCATTTCATTCATTCGAAGTCCGGCAACAGAGGCGCTCTCCCTCTGCTGTTACTTCACGGATGGCCCGGATCTTTCATCGAATTCCTCGGTGTCATCGATCGGCTGCGCGACAAATTTGATCTCGTTGTTCCGTCGCTGCCTGGCTTCGACTTCTCACACGCGCCGTCATCGCCCGGGATGTCAAACCTGCAAATGGCGGATGTGCTCGCGTCGCTGATGACCACCCTCGGATATCAACAATTCGGTGTGCATGGCGGCGATATTGGCGCCGGCGTCGCAACGTGGATGGCTCGGCGCCATTCCAACCGCATGGTTGGGCTGCACCTCAACTATCTGCCAGGTTCGTATACACCATCGCAGACATCGGGACAGAGTCACGAGGAAATGGAGTTCCTCACTCGCGTCTCTGACTGGTATGGAAAGAACGGCGCGTATGGACACCTGCAAAGCACCAGACCGCTCACGCTTGCATACGGTTTGAGTGATTCTCCGGCCGGGCTCGCGACATGGATCGCGGAGAAATTTGGCGAGTGGTCGGATCCGGCGACACCGATCTCGCGCGACATCGTGCTTGCGAATGTGACGATCTACTGGCTGACGAACTCCATTTCATCATCAATGCGCGTGTACCTGGAATCAAGCGCGACGCCGCTCAAGCTTGAACCGGGAGAGATGATCACGGTGCCGACAGCGTTTGCGAGATTCCCGTTCGAGATCTCTCGGCCGCCACGCTCCTGGGTAGAGCGGGGCTATAATCTCGTGCGCTGGACCGACATGCCACGTGGCGGACACTTCGCGGCGCTCGAAGCGCCGGAACTGTTGGCCGAAGACATCGAGGCGTTTTTTTGAGTTGCATCTGAGATGGTGAGTCGCGCTACTTCTTACGCCGATGCGCGCGGCGCTCCCCGCGTTACTTCACACGAATGACGTAAAGTCGCCCGGAACTGTTCGCGGCTACGCCACCGGCCGCCCCACTCGAGATCCTCACCGTCCGCGCGCCGCCAGTGCTCTGATCGGTAATGAAATAGTCCGCCGAAGACGACGGAACGCCAATAGTCACGGAACTCGAACCGCTGCCCAAGGAATGAACGGGGAGGTAAGTCGGTGCCGTGCACGTCTCGTCAGCGCATAGGTTGCTCACAATGTCCCGCATGCTGTAACTGCGATAGCTGTACTGCGCTGCTAGCCCTGGTATCGCCTCGCCATCGGTGTACATCGTCACAAGCCAGTGAGCCAGCAACGTGTCGAGTGGCGCACCAGCATGCTTCGTGAGATTCACCTGGCCCGTATCGGGGCCCGCAACGAGCGCACGAGTCAGGGTGCGTGGGCTGCTATTGGAGAACCAGTCGGCAGTGTAGCGAAGGAACGCCCAGCCTGCGCCGAAGGCGGCCAGATCGCTCTCCTCCCGTTTGTCATTGACAAGAGGGCCGACGGTGTCGGGTCGAGTAACATACTGTTGCGTGCGCTCGAAATTCTCCAAAAAGAACGTCTCCACCAGATTGCCGTTCGTCTTTTGCAGGTCGTTCAGCGTGATCGTGGAGAGGTCACCGTAGCTCTGCCCCACACTCGCCAGCTCGGCGCGCCCGACGTTGTCTTCCGCCATCGACGACAGCGCCTCGTCCAGCCACGCCGATTCGAAATTGTAGTTGTTGACGAAGCGGTTCCCCGAGTTGATCGCGTGCTGGAGTTCGTGAGCGATCGTCGCGCGCGTCTGCTGCTCGACGCTCGCAACTGAAAAGACGTTGCCGTAGACGCTGCCACCGCTCGCGGTCGAGTCCGGCACCAGCATGTAGAACATCTCGGCCTCGTTGCTCTCCGGGCAACCGCCGTTGGCCTCCGTGACCGACGGCAGGAAGTCACCAGCAAAGGTATAGCCACCAACGAACCCGTGAGTCTTCGCATCGCCTGGCGGTGTGAGCTGATTTACAGCTGGCGTGAAGAGGATGAATACGTGTCCGTTGTGATCGATGTCCGTCGGCGCACCGAAATATCCAGTTTCGGTCGGATAGACATAGGTATCGAACTCCGTGCCGATACTGTCGTACGCCGCGGCTGTGAATCCGCTGTTGAGTGCGCGATTGTCGGTCATGATTATCGCGTAACTCGAGACCGCCTCGACGGTGGCCGTCACAGTGGAGTAACCGACACACACGTCGTCGCCGTTGCCGGGAACGTTGAATTGATACTGCTCCCCGACCTTGGGAACTGTACCAACTGGCACGTTGTCTGCCCGCCGTAGATTCGACTGCATGTTCACAGTAGCGCCGCGCGAGTGGAGGCGCGTCCGCTCGTACGAGCGAAGCCTTGCCTCGAATTGTGCACCGCGCAATCCACCCACGCGGGTGTACTGTGGATGAATGAACGGCGATTGCACAGCCGCGACTTCAGCGGACGGGATCGGCGAGCCAACGTGATCTCCACTCACAGTGTACTGCGGCACACTGCCGGTATCGCCCGCGACATTGGCGGCGACGATGACATACTGAGCCGATGCGAGTGAGCTCGGGATCGTCAGACCATTGGAAGCGTCAGCGAAAGTGAGGACACGAACGTTTCCAACGGCCATCGTGCCCAGATCCGGCGAGTTGGCGTACTTCGCGGCTACGAGCTGCGACGAGGTACCAGTCGGAGATTCTCCGCAGGCGACCACGAACGCGGAGATCAGCAGAGTGGCGCCACAATTCAACACCGATCCAGGCGTGGTCGATAACCGTCTCACGAATGCCCCGGCAATACAAAGGACCGCATCATATGAGACCTCTACTTCGAGCTGGCGTCAGTTGTTCCCGGAGTCACCCGCATGAGACAAACCTGCAACACTCGACTATGAAAACCAAGGATCGATGACGCCGCGCTTGGCGAAAGGACCTTTAGATCACAGGGACGATCGTCGGTACTTAATAAACTCTTTATGCAACTCCAGGTCCTGAACGTTGGGCCAATCCGGACGCACAAGGCCAGAGAAGCTCGAGCGTCCCCTACTTCTTCGCTGCCTTCCCCTTCTTAACCTTGCTCGCCTTGTTGAGCGCAATCGCTCCCCGAACCAGCCCCTTGAACGCCCCCGCGTCAATCTCCTCGCCTTCGCGAATATCAATCGCGCGCCGGACATCCCCGTCCAGACTCGAATTGAAAATCTTCTCCGGGTCCTCAAGCGACGCGCCCTTCGCAAACGTCAACTTCACCACAGACTTGTACGTCTCCCCAGTGCAGATGATGCCGTCGTCCGACCAGACCGGCGTACCCATCCACTTCCACTCCTCCAAAACACCAGGAGCCTCCTGCTTGATCAGCTTACGCATCCTCGCGAGCGTTTTCCCGCGCCAGTCGCCAAGCTCTGCAATTCGTTCCGAAATCAGCTCCGATGCCGGCTGATCCTTTTTCGCTGTCGTTTTCGCTGTCGTTTTCGCTGCCGGCTTCTTCATTGGTTCATCCCCAGCGGTCGAGTGTAACGATCTGAACCACGTTTCCGCACGTATCGTTCAACATCGCAATGGTCGAACCAGTAACCTTGGTCGGCTCCATCGTGAACTCAGCGCCGAGCGGATTCATACGATCGTATTCGCGCTGAACGTCGTCCACGTAGAACATCGCAGCCGGATGACTCTGCTCGCGCGGGCAGCCGGATTGTCATTCAGTGCAAGTTGCAACTCAGTTCCATCCGGTTCCTCGGCTGATGCAACTGTCAGCCATCTGAATGGACCCTGCGTGAAATCTGACTTCTTGATGAAGCCGAGCACCTCTGTGTAGAAGCGAAGCGCTCTTTCCTGGTCGTTAACGTAGATGCTGGTGATCTTGATCTTCATAGCGATTGCCTCGATTCACGTTGCGGTTCGTGACGGTGGACTCTCGGGTTTCATGCCGAACTGCGCGGCGTATTCGGTATTCAGGCGCTTCCATTCAAACTTCATCGCATCCCCGCCGACAATGCGACCGACGGGTTCACCTGCGAGGAATCGGTCGAGCACGTCCAGACAGATATGCCAACCCGCGGCACCCATCGCCATGTACTTGCGGTCGATGTTGTGCCAGAGAGTGAGCCGAGTCCCGTTGCCATGCGGTTTCAACTCCCACCTCATTTGGTTCTCACCCCAGCCGTATTCGAGCAACGTCGGTGCGTCTGCACGCGTGACAGTCGACGTCGACACTTGGGGCTTGGGGGCAAGTACCGTTGCGAGCGTAACAGGACCGGTCGCGCCAAGATTGCGATCGGCGTCGAACGGCGCCCACTCGCGCAACTGATTCGGATCGGTCAGCGCTTCCCAAACGACCGCTGGTGGCTGACGAAGATCTCGAACTAGAATGAGCGTCCACTCGTCGCCATTCTTTCGCACTTCGGCGCCGGTTGCGGCACCCGGCACATAATTCGCTCGCGCAGTCATCCTGTCCTCGATCGCTTGCGAGATCGTTTATCCATGCGGTTCAGGTGAGCTTCGAGCGCGTCGACGCGCTCGGTCCAGAACTGTCGGAACGGTGCCAGCCACGCGTCCACTTCCTTGAGAGGCTCAGCTCTTATCTGGTACAGTCGCCGCTGGCCATCCACGCGCGCTTCTACAAAGCCAGCCTCGCGGAGCACCCGCAGGTGCTTGGAGACCGACGGCTGCGACATCCTGAGCTCATCCTCGATCTCACTGACGGACCGCTCGGAAGTTGCCAGCAAACTCAGGATAGCTCGGCGGCTGGGCTCCGCGACGATTCCGAAGACAGATTCCATGGCATATATATACTCCTAGCGTTATATACCTGTCAAGTCATATATACACCTGCTCGAACAGATCAGGCGGGGGATTTCAGCCCAGGACAGCCGCCTTGCCAACCAACGCGGCGAGACCGGTTGCCATCGCTTTCACGGTTGTATCGCTGTGGGCGTCCAGTTCGTGTCGCCTTGCGAGCCACTCCGGGTCGTCATAGTTGAGCCAGACGCGCCCTTCCCCATCTTCCCAGGCCAGCACCCTCAGCGGCAGATCCAGGCCGATTGCCTGCCGGTCCTGCATCAGCAGCGTTCCGCCCTTCGGATTGCCGAAGATCAAAAGCTGGGTCGGACGAAGCTTCAATCCGATTGGCGCTGCATTCGCGGCATGATCGATTCGCGCAAAGACAGTGAATCCAGCTGCTTCAACGATTGTGGCGAGGCGATCGATCGTCTCGGCGACCGGAAACGCACTCGATGCTGAAACCAAACCTTGCTCGTTCAACTTCCCCCCCTCCTTTTTGGCGTCGCGGTGTTTCACGGAATGTCAGACAATCGCTTGTGGCAAAGTCATGGACGCAAATGTGAGTACTGGCTCACGCTCGAATTAAAACATCGAGCGTGAGCCAGTCAGCTATCGCAGTGGCGGTATCCGCAGCAAATCCTACCGTCCGCCGGACTCCGTTGCTGCAGCAGTCTTGCCCGCTCCCAGATGATTCCAGTTCATGATCGTGTTGAAGCCAAGCATGTAAGTTCCCTGTGTCTGCCATCTCCAGAATGGCCTGATCGCGAACATCACGATGTGTCCCTTGCCAATCGATTCATCCACGACCTGCGCTCGGCCCGACAGCGCTTCGCCACCAGACAGTGTGCCCGACAGCAGCATGTCCGCCGGACGAGTCGGGAACTTCATGATGACACGCGGACCATCTGCATTCGCAGCAGCAGCACCTGCGCCGCGGCTACCCTGTCCACCCGCTGCTGCGCCGGCCGCTGCGCCAGCTCCAGGAGCACGACGACCCCTGACTTCAGTCGAAACAGGTGCATCAGGATCCCAGGGTGACAGTTGTTGCACGGTCGCCATCGGTGTGATGTTCTGACTGTTCACTGCGCCGCGTCCACCGAAACCGCCGAAGCCACCACCGCCGCCAGCGCGGATCACCGGCCCTTGGTTGAAGTACACGGGTAGCTGGTCACTACCGTAGCCGTACACGATCGGGCTGCTCATATCGCTGATCTCGCCGCGCATGATGCTTCCACGTGCGAACAAACTGTCCGGCTCTTCGATCGTAACGCCAGGCGTGAGATTGTAACCGGGCATTAGCGTCGATGTGGAACCTTCCACGATCAACGTTCCGCCTTGCTGCACGAAGTCATACAGGTTCTTCACACCCTCGAATCCCATGCCGCCCCGGATATCATCCGATGCGTCCGGCGTTCCGAAGCTCTGGAACTCCGCGGTCTTCTTATATGGCAGCGGAGCCGTCCCCGTCTTCGCGATTCCATTCACCATGCTCTGCACAGTGCCGCCAGTGTGCGGGAAGATTATCACATCGTACTTCTGACGCAGGTTTGCCTGACGCAGATTGATGTCGCCAAAATACGAGTACGGAATTCCGTACGTATCCAATGCGGCACGTACCCAGCCTTCATCCTGTGTGCGCGACCAGCTGTGCACGTAACCAATGCGCGGGATGTCCAGATCATGCGTCTTGACGTTCGGCGCTGCCGACATCGCATAGGCTGATAGGCCGTAACCCTTCAAAGCCGGTTCAAGCGCTGCACGATCTGCATTCGCAATGATCATCGCGCCCGCACGGAAGTGATGACCTGCTGCGTCGAAGTCCTCCTCGGCGGCTGACATCTTCGTCTTGGCAAACTTGAAGCGGAACGCAGCGATGTTGTTGTCTGCCGTGTTATCGACGACAACTACACTTCCAGTCCCGGAAATACCGCCAGCCGCGACTGCATCGGACGTCAGCAGTGTCATCGGTTGAGTGAGAATACTGCGGTCACCGACTTCGGTGATTGTAATGTCGCGCATGAGGGGGAAGGTCCAACCCGTGTCGTCGTACGGAGCGGGGTTGCCTGGTGAGAAGCGCTGCAAGGCAAAGTACATGTCAGCGATCGTGCGATAGGGCTGATCGCCGCGAACGATGTAATCACCCGGTTTCACCGAAACCTTGCCAGCCATGAACGACG
>JBDTAZ010000126.1:0-6169 GCA_039924325.1 Gemmatimonadaceae bacterium | reverse complement strand
TGTTCGACACATGGCTCTGTACGGCCACCTCGCCGAATGAGCGCGGACGGTATTTTCTGGCTAACGCGAGGGCCATGCGTCTGGTATGCGGGCGACATCCCGCCCTTCGGAAGGTCCCGGCGCGGTAAGCTGGGATGAAGGAGGGCTCCAGGGGATCGGGGCAACGCAAGACACCGCATGCCGCTGCTACCTTCGGGGTCCTGACGGGATTAGTGGGCTCACGCCCCCCGGATGTCCCTGGTACTCCAAATATAGCCGTCAGCACGCAACGGCAGGAAGGATCGCCGACGCGAACCAATCACATCCATTTCGCGAGTCGAGCCTCGAATTGGACGCTGCCTGACATTCGATGTGGAATCCGGCCGCAACTGGCGTACTTGGGGCGATACGCCAGTTGCGCTGCCGGTGCAGCTCATGGTTGGGCTGCCGTTTGCTACGGCTTTTTGATGGTAATGGTCGGCACCTTGATCTTTGCAGAATCGTGCTTGACCTCAAGCTTGGGAACAGCAACGGTTGCCGTATCGACACCGGTTTCTACGACTGGCGTGTGAACTGTGTCAGTCACCGTCCCGATGACTGGCTTCTGCACCTCGTAGGCGCCTTCGCCGGTCTTTTTGCACGCAGTCGCGGTCAGAGTCAGCACCGCCGCAGCGAAAAGCATTTTCTTCATTCGTGTCTCCGTGAATCGCCAGGGTTAGTCTCGCTCGATCGGCCTGCCAGAAGGCAAGAACGCTGCCAAGTCTCAAATGCGATGGTCGGCACACGTTATGCGCTTCTGACTCCAAATACGCCATTTCCAACTACGAGGGCACAATATGAAGGCACAGGACATAATGACCAGCGATCCAGCTTGCGTCACACCCGAAACTTCGTTGCACGACGCCGCAAAATTGATGAAGGACCGCGACGTCGGAATGCTTCCTGTCGTGGACGGCGATGGCTCCAGTAAACTGGTCGGCCTCATCACTGATCGCGATATCACTGTACGCCACGTAGCAGCTGGGCACGCTAGCGCCGACTGCAAGGTCCGCGAAGCCATGACTACCAAGACAACCACATGCCCGAAGAACGCCGACGTGATGGACGTTATGAAGGTCATGGGCGACGAGCAGCTTCGTCGCATCCCTGTAGTGGACGAACGGTCGAACCTTGTGGGAGTAATTTCACAGGCCGACTTAGTTCTTCGTCTAGACGACGCGGTGGCGAGCGACAGAACAATCAGCAAGATCTCCAAGCCGTAGCCTGCGCCGAGAATCAGTCCTCGAACGCCTCGTGCTGGCGTTGACGGACGTGCCGCAGCTCATACACCTGGGCGACTTCGCCGCCGAGTATGAAGACCATCGACGCGTAGTAAACCCACAACACCACGATGACGAGTGCCGCAATCGTCCCGGTGTAGAGTGAACCAGGCTTGAACGAAGTTACGTAATATGCGAATGCGAACTTCGCGATTTCGAACATTATGCCCGTAAATATGCACGCGAGCAAGGCGGTCTGCCACCGCATCTTCTTGTACGGCAGGTACTTGTACATGCCATAGAAGAGTGCCGCAATGAAGACGAATGCGATAATGCGCCCAAATGTGTACTCCACGCCCCCCATGACGTCCTCGCGAAGTCCGACGGCTACAAGGACCTCGACTCCACGCGATGATGCGATGGCGAGATACGCGGAAAGCGCGGTATACGCAACGAACAGCAACGATGACACGACGGTAACTTTTACATCGTACAGCTTGCCGTCGATTATTCCGCGGTCAATTTCGATATCAAATATCGCGTTCAGGATGGAGCGCAACGATCCGAATAGCCGCGTCGAAAACCAGATGAAACCGATCGCCGCGTAGAGACCAACCGTTCCGCGAGCCGCTATTATCTTCACGACCACCGGAGTTACAGAATCGCTTGTGCTGTCCGGCAGGAAGCGGTTGACGAGCGAAACTATCTCGTTGCTTGCGGCAAGCGGGGATTGGTTCAGGAGGTATGTGAGGGAGGTCGCGAATAGCAGGAGGAAGGGGATGATCGCGAGCAGGATGTTGAACGATATCCCGCCCGCGAGGAAGAAGATGTCATCCTCACCACTGTTGTCCCAGACTCGGCGTACGTAATCTGCGAACCCAACCCAGAACCGCTTGAGCAGAGGGCGCGCGCGGCCCATTCGGCTCCGAACTACAGCGAGTTTGCTTCGCGACGAGCCGCTTTGTTCTCGGCGATCCTCCGCTCGAGATCAGAGCGCGCCTCCACTGCCGCGTGCTTTCCTGCATCCACTGCGTCCAGCACCTGATCCTGACCGCGGCGAACGGCCGCGCGGACAGCATCGACACGATCCGAGACGCGATCGCGTACATCGTTAGCCTGAGTTGAGACAGTGTCCGCAACGTCCATCGCGGCGCTACGCAACCTGCCGCTAGTGCGGCGCGCACGATAGCTGATCATGCGTCGCGTATCCTCGCCGCTGCGCGGCGCCAGCAAGAGGGCTATTCCCGCCCCTATTACAGCTCCCAGAAGAAGAGTCCCCAACCCGGGTTCCTCGCGTTCAATGACGACAAATGGATCGCCTTCGTATTCACGGTTTCTCATTTTCTTACCTCTTGCCCGATTTGGTGGGCTTGGTTTTCGATTTAACAGCAGCCTTCTTTGCAGCTGGTTTGGCTGTCGAGACTTCTGCATTGCTCCGCGATGCAGCGGCCGCGGGCTCCGCCTTTGTTCGAACCGGATTCGCTGCCGCGGCCACCCGTAGGTGACGCGGCATGATATCCACCGCCGTGATTGTATCCCCTCTGGTCATGATCACTGCTCGCTCTACCGCGTTCTTTAATTCGCGTACGTTGCCTGGCCAGTGGTACGCATGAATCCATGCCCACGCGTCGTCATCAAAACCCTGGATCTGCTTGCCGTTTTGACGCGAGAAGCGAATCAGGAATTCTTCCGCAAGCAGCCGAACGTCGCTCACCCGTTCGCGCAGCGCAGGCAGGAACAGCTCTACGACTGCCAAGCGGTAGTACAGATCCTCACGCAGCTCCCCCTCGGCCAGCGCCTTCTGCAAATCCATGTTCGTCGCAGCAACAATGCGGATGTCCACCGCGATTTCCTTCTTCCCGCCCAGTCTGCGTACGCTACGTGATTCGATCGCCCGCAAAAGCTTCACCTGAATGTCAGTCGGCATCTCGGCAACTTCGTCGAGGAAGATCGTCCCACCGTCTGCCATCTCAAATGCGCCCGGCTTTTCATTAATGGACCCCGTGAACGCCCCCTTTTCGTGACCGAAAAGCTCGTTCTCGAGGATGTCCTTTGGAAGCGCCGCACAATTGAGGGCGAAAAACGGTCCCTTCGCACGATCACTCTTTGTGTGCACTGCGCGTGCCACCAATTCCTTTCCAGTGCCGGATTCGCCAAGAATCAACACTGATGCGCTCGATGGAGCTACTGCGTCGATTATCTGGTAGACCGCGCGCATCTCCTCGGACTGACCAGTAAGCTCACCATAATGAGTGAGCGTTTCGAGTTTTGATGACAACTCGCGATTCTTCTGGCCGATGGCGTACTTCTCGATCGCCTTCGGAATCAGAGCCTTCAGACGATTCAACTTGTCGGTGTTGAGCGGCTTCTCGATGTAATCGTACGCGCCTTCACGCATCGCCTGCACGGCCGAGTCCACAGTCGCCTGGCCGGTGATGATTATGCACTCCGTCGGAATCGACCGGGACTGCAACTCCTTGAGCAGCGACAGGCCGTCGACCTTCGGCATCATCAGGTCGGCGAGTATGACGCCGTATTTGCCGCTCTGAAGCTCGTCGAGCGCCTTCTGACCGTCTGCGCAGATTGTGACATCATATCCCTCATCGCTGAGGATGGCGCTCAGGCCCTGCGTGATTGCCTGCTCGTCGTCGGCTACGAGGACGCGGTGCTTGGTGCTTGGTGGCATGCGTTGGTCGGTTCTCAGGAGCGTTTAGGTTTGACCTGCTGCGCTGAAGCGGGCGTTTCCTGCTCTGTTACTTCAGCGACCAACAATGTGTACTGTTTGTAAAGTTCCGCGACTGATTCGAGCTGCTTCGCTGCTGTTTCAAGGAACGGCGTGAGCTGCGTTACATCGGTGCCGCGTTGAGCTCTACCGCGGGCAACCTCAAGATTTACCGCAACGCCGTTTAGCGCGTTTCGGACCTCGTGAGCAACATGCCGTAGCTCAGCGGAGCGATCCCGATCCCGATCCCGATCCCGATCCCGATCCCGCACGAATCGTCAGTCGCTGAGATCTGCGTCGTCCGGCGCCGCCTCGACAACCGCAAGATCCGGATGCGGCATCTTGCGATGTTGCGCCGGCGTATGTACGTGCTTCGCGACCAGCTCGCGCGTGTTCTGAATCTTCAACTGACGGAACAGAAATTCGAACTTTTCGTCGTACGCCTTGGCAAGTGCGGCCTTCGCGTCTTCAGACATTTCCCAGATCTTCTGCTTGAAAGGTCCGAGCGCCTTCTTCCTGGTCTTGTAGAAGAACTGTTCGTCCGTATCGGTCGGCTTGCGCTCATCCGCGGTGTTCTTGTCGAGCCACGCATAGATCTCGGAACGCAGCGCATCCGGCATGTGATCGTACAACATGTTCTGAAAATTTGTCGCCAGGTGAATCTCACACGCTCCCGTCGCCGGGAATTTATGAAAAAGCTCATCAGGCAAGGTGGAGGCTCCGTGCTGCACAGCCCCAGCAAGCCCGTATTCCTTCCGGGAAATATCGGACAGCTCCGTCAGTGTTCCGAAATCGATGGCGACTTCCTTGATCGAGCCGTCGGGAAGCACGATGCCGCCGTGCGACGTACCAGACTGCACGCTTACCTTGGACAGCCCTTCTGTGCCAGGCGCAATGCGACCGAGGAGGCTGTTGAAGCCATCCATGTACGCGCGAAGCTCCGCCGGCGTCGAGTTCTCGGTCCCGACCTCGCCAATCTCACCGCCGAGTGATATGACGATGCCGGCAGGCTGCAAACCTCTTACGAACGCCGCAATGTCTGAGCACTGCTCCACGTTCACACGCTGCTGCTCCTCAAGCGTTGGCTTCGACATGTCAACAAGAGTCGATGTGTCGATATCGATGTTGTAAAAACCAGCCGCGACAGCTTCCACTGCAAGCTGCTTCACAGCGCCAGCTTCCTGCTCCGGATTCGTCGCGAATTTTTTTGCGCTGATCTGGAAATGGTCGCCCTGGATAAAGAGCGGTCCTCGGAAGCCCTCGCGAATTGCCGCCGCGAGCACCACCGTCGCGTACTCCGCCGGTCGCTGATCCGTATAGGCGATCTCCGACCTTGCGATTTCGAGCACGAAAGCGCCGGCGTTCAACTTGTTGGCAGTTCGAAAAATCGCGCGCGCAGTGTCATAGGCCATGCCGCGGACATTGATCGCCGGCACAGTCACGTCGCTGTATGCGCCCTTGCCACGGGCGACGTACAGCTCGTGGATGGATGACGGGTGGACGCCGACTGCCTGCGCAATCTCCCAGATCAGCCATCGCGCATCGGCCTTCTGGTCGTCGTTACCGAAGACAGCCTGGCGAACCAGAGTGTCCAGTTGAGCTCCAGTTATGCGCGACGCGTCGGTAACTGTGACGGAGCCGTCTTTCACGACGACCGCCCCTTCGAACAACTGTTCGGATTTAGTCTTTGTCATGGTTTCAATTTAGCTGCCCTGCATCCACCGCGGGTCAGGCTTCGGCAAGGCGTCCCATTGTGCCCTGGCCGCCTCGGCGCCCGGCCTGCCGAGGAGTGCGTAGGCGAACTGCTTCCCTAGCTCGACGCCCGGCTGGTTGAAGGCGTTGACGCCGTACATTTGGCCGGCGTACGCGGTAGCAATTTCGAGAAGCATCATGAGCCCACCGACGTGCCGCGCATCAACTCGTTCGATGTGGATCGTGAGATTCGAACGCCCTCTCTGGGCAAGTGCACCCGCGGTCGCACGCTGCTCGATGTTGAGCAGTTCGCTGAGCGAATGACCGCCGAGATAGCCCAATTCGTTGACCTGCGGAAAGGCCGACGGGATGACAATGTCCGGGCCGTGATCCTCGACGGCGATGAAGGCGACAACTTTGTTCGCAGGACCTTCCATGAACGACTGCACCTGGCTGTGCTGGTCGGTAGACCCAACCGCAGGTAGCGGCGTACTTCCAACCGACTTTCCGTCAGCAC
>JBDTAZ010000125.1:0-13566 GCA_039924325.1 Gemmatimonadaceae bacterium | reverse complement strand
GCGAGTGGACGAGTCCGAACAAGGCAAGTTTGGATGGGTCATCGATCCCGATGGCAACAAGGTTGAGCTGTGGGAATCGCCAGTCGAAGAGTGAACTGCGTCGCAGGCATTCATTCGAGCCGGTGCCCGGTCGCAACGCCGCTCAACGTGGGCTCCGAGCCTCACCATAAACATTTCACCGTGCGACGATAGTATATGAGACATGCCGAGCAACATAGAACGCAGCGAACAGGGTGGCTTCGCGCCGCGGTTCTTGGGGCAAACGATGGAATTCTTTCCACTGCCAGCCTCGTATTGGGTGTCGCGGCCGCCGGTGCAAGTACAAAGGCCATTGTCGTGGCGGGAGTCGCGGGTCTCGTATCAGGCGCCATGTCAATGGCCGCTGGCGAGTATGTCTCGGTCAGTTCACAAGCCGACACCGAACGGGCGGATCTGATTCGCGAACGCGAAGAGTTGACTGCGAATCCAAACCAGGAGCACGAAGAACTCGCGTCGATCTATATCAAGCGCGGACTGGATAGCGCATTGGCATCAAGTGTTGCTACTCAACTCATGGCGCACGATGCGCTTGGTGCGCACGCCAGAGACGAGCTCGGTATATCCGAGACGTTGGCCGCGAGACCGGTTCAAGCTGCAATGGCCTCTGCCGGAACGTTCGCCACGGGAGCGGCGTTGCCCTTACTGATAGCTGTAATGATTCCCCACACTGCGCTCATGTGGGGCCTACCGGCTGGGTCGCTCGTATTCCTGGCGCTGTTGGGTTTTATCGCGGCGCGCGCGGGAGGTGCCCCGGTACTCCCGTCGGTACTACGTGTATCCTTTTGGGGCGCGTTTGCAATGGGTTTGACTGCGGCGGTCGGGATGCTGTTTGGGGCTTACGCTTGACGGAGTTCGCGTGCGAGTCGAGCACTGGTTTTCGTGACATGGCCATCGAGTCGGGTATTTGCACCCGTGGTGATGTCCAACATGCTTAATCACGCAACGAACGCTCGACGCGCCCTCGTAATAGGAATCGATCCACAAGCCGTCGCACACCTCGGCATCGAGAGTGACCGCGGTCAGATCGCCGCGCAGTGGATTGTGTATGCGTACGGCTGCGTCGTGATCGGTGGCGGAATCCGAAAGCCCGGGCCGGTGTTCACTCTTCTCCAATCTTACAATATTTATTCCGCCGTACAGATCAATGACAATCACACTGTCTGACGACGCACGGAAGCAATCCATGAGTTCCATCAAGCGTTACTTCGCCGAAGAACTGGAGCAGGACGTCGGCGAGCTGAAGGCTGGAATGCTGCTTGAGTTCATCCTCAAGGAAATTGCTCCGACGGTCTACAACGCGGCGATCAGTGACGCGCAGACGTATCTTCGGGATCGATTGATCGATCTCGAGGGAGTGTGCTCAGTCGCCGAATTTGGTTATTGGCCCAGTGCGACGCGCCGAGCCCCGCAGTGAAGAAATGACGGGTTGGAAGGCAGACTGTCATCACCTCACCAGAACGTATCAAATGCTATACATGATTGGCGAGCACTTTAGAAACGGCGAAGCACGACCAGTTTATCAACGCTTCAGAGAGCAAGTTAATCGCCAGTTATCGAGCACTCGACACGATGTCGAGATCCACGAGCGACATGGCGAGTTGTGCGAGGAAACTTTGCGCGCCGCGATCGCTCGCGGCCGCAATGATGTGCATGACCGTTTTGATGTCAATGCGCCTCGACAGTGCCTGTTCCCAGAGGGCGGGGCCGGCGTTCTTGTGTTGAACGAGTGCGCTGAATTGCCACCATCGATGGAACAGCGGATCCCATAGCTCGACGAATGTGTCGATGAGCGTGTCTTCGTCCATCCATTCCAGTTCTGCCCAGAGCGCTTTCGCTCGAGTCTGGCGATAGCTTTGCGAGTCTGCGAAGCATCTCGCCTGGAGCATTCTTACAACTTCGGCGACCGTGCTCGCGGAGATATTGCACGGTGTGTGCATGTAGTCCCTGAGCTTCTCGAATGCTGGTGAATCGCGACGACCGAGCTCGTGGCTCATCGCGGCCATGCGACCGCTGAATCCATCGCCGTTCTCGTCGCGCCGGCTCACGTCGTCCGAGCTCCACGTATCATCGTTTTCGTAGTCGCACATGGCGGACTTCCTTTCGAATAGAGATCCCGTCTCATTCGCGCATGGCTCCGGGCTGAGCAACACTGAACTGCAGTCCGGTCGGCTGGGCCACCGTGGTCCTCCGTTGGTGGAGGAGACGGTCTGGCGGACGGGTCAACGAGCCGATTCTCTCGCCGTCACTCTACATGATGGCCGCCGAGTCGGAGGCGGCCGGTACTTCAGCCTATAATGATAATTGGTTCGGGCTGCTCCTTGTCGCCGAGTGGGTGAAGAGGCGGCAGCGAGCCAGAAGGCAAAACGGGTCACGGTCGCGGAATTCACTATCGGTGGAAAGAGTCTTGCAATCTGATTGTCCAGCAGGTACTCGATACGTCCAGCTTTACACGCAAGGGAGTGACGAATGGTCGTTTCACGATGGGCAATGCTGACGGCTGTTTTCGTCTTGACAGCCGGTGACGCATCAGCGCAGGCGCCGGAGAATACAGCGCAGCTGATCGCAGCGCAAAAGGTTGCCATGGCGCCGCTCTCGATGATGGACGGAGTGTGGCGAGGACCCGCTTCGACCGTTCTTCAGTCAGGAGCCAAAGCGGAGATTGTTCAGACCGAGCGGGTCGGTCCTTTTCTCGACGGATCCGTCAAGGTACTCGAAGGGCGCGGTTACAACGCTGATGGCAGCGTAGGCTTCAACGCGCTCGGTATTATCTCTTTCGAGCCGTCGACGAAAGCGTACACGATGCATTCTTACGCCGAAGGTCACTCGGGAGACTTCAGGCTGCAGCTTACTCCTGACGGATTTGCGTGGGAGATACACGCCGGCCCAACGACACTGCGGTATTCCGCCGTAATCGCGAACGGGACATGGCATGAATTCGGCGACCGTATCATGCCGGGCAGAAGTCCCGTCCGGATTTTTGACATGAAACTTGAGCGTGTGGGTGATACGACGTGGCCGTCCGCCGGCGCGATCCCAATCAAGTAGGACGTAACACGAGAACAACGCACCGCCAGCTGAACATGTCCAGGTTCGCCGATCGTTTGGCGGGGCGAGTTCAGTACCATGGCACAGCTGAACCACCTGGTGTCGCGAGCACGGCCCGTGTCGGTCCTCATGATTCACGGCACCGCAGACGAGAACCTGCCGTACAACGGCGGCGTCGGAAGCAATGCGCACGACAGGCACGATGTCAAACCGGTGTCGTATGCCGTCGATAGTTGGCGCAAGTCCGATCGGTGCATGACCACGCCGGTGGTTACGAAGAGCGGTGAAGTGACCAGCAGTGTGTGGAGCGGGTGCGCGGACAGCACTCTGGTCGAGTTGCTTACGATCGACGGTGGCGGCCATTCATGGCCGGGCGCCCCGCGGTTGATGCGGGCTACGAATCCTCCGAATGATGCCCTGGATGCGACGAGGACTGCGTGGAATTTCTTTCTTTTGCATCCGCGGCTATCCAAATAGGTTGAAGCCTGGTCGGACAGACTGAACTGATCCTGAGCCTTGGAGAACAGGCGCGGCCTTGAGCTGCCACGGACTCAAGCCGCATGAAGTAGCTTATGAAATGCGCACGATTCCAAGCCCTGCATCGTCTGAAGTGAATTCGCCGGCGCAGGGCTAGTGGCTCAGATGGAGGCTCCTACCGCACCGAGTTCCGCCCTGGTGCGCTGGTCCGGCCGCGTGAGCGTCCTGATCGAAGACCTACGGCGCAAGGAGGACCGGCTCGCACTGGTGCTGAGCCTCATGATAGGGGCGCTTGTCGGGCTGATAGTCGTCGCTTTCATTCTGCTCACCGGGCGATTGGCGTCGCACATGTATCCGCCTGGCGGATCGGGCTGGCGGCGGCTGCTCATCCCAACAGCCGGTTCGCTCGCAACGGGCTATCTGCTCTTCAAGTACTTCCCGAACGCGCGCGGAAGCGGCATTCCGCAAACGCGTGCCGCGGTTTTCATTCACGACGGCCGCATCTCGCTTCGTACAGTACTGGGCAAATTCGGCCTGTGTTCCGCTTCGCTGGCAAGTGGAATCGCACTCGGCCGAGAAGGGCCCGCGGTGCAGATCGGGGCTGGTGTCGCGTCGGTGATCGGTCGGCGGCTCGGACTCAGCAAGGAGCAGGTCAAGTGGCTCATCCCGGTTGGTGGGGCGGCGGCGCTCGCGGCTGCATTCAACACTCCGATCGCTGCAATAATCTTCGCGCTCGAAGAAATAATGGGCGACCTTCAGGCGCCCATTCTAGGTTCGATCGTACTCAGCTCCGCAACATCGTGGATGGTGCTGCATCTCGTACTCGGCGACGAACCGCTGTTTCACGTCGCGGGCTACACGCTCGTCAATCCGATCGAGCTTCTATTCTACGCGGTACTCGGAATCGTCGGCGGCTTTGTATCGGTGGCGTTCGTAAAGTTGCTGCTCGCCCTCCGGATACGATTCAGCCGACTTCCAAAAGCGTCCATATGGCTCCAGCCGGTCGCCGGCGGCCTGCTGGTAGGGTTGATGGGATACTTTGTGCCTGAAGTGCTCGGCGTCGGGTATGATCAGGTCGAAAAAGTACTCAATGGCGACATGCTGTTCCGGGTTGTCGTCATGCTGGCGATGTTGAAGGTGATTGCAACCGCAGTGTGTTACGCGTCGGGAAATGCCGGCGGAATCTTTGGGCCGACAATGTTCATCGGCGCGATGCTCGGAGCGGCCGTCGGCCAGATTGCACACACATTCTTCCCAACGCTGACAGCCGGACCTGGCGCATATGCACTGGTGGGCATGGGAGCGGCGTTTGCCGGCATAATTCGGACGCCGCTTACTTCGGTGATCATGATCTTCGAGGTAACGCGCGATTATTCAATCATTGTCCCCCTGATGATCGCGAACATGCTCGCGTATTTCATCTCGCAGAAATTCCAGCGCGAGCCGATCTACGATGCACTTTCCCGCCAGGATGGTCTGCATCTGCCTGACGCAGCAACTCGTGCTGCCACCGGCTCTGTTCGCGTAGTGACCGCCATTCGCGAGTCGCCGGAACCGCTCCCCCCGGAGCTTGCCGCAAGCGCCGCGCTTGCTCTTGTCCACGACACTCAGCTCGACGCGTGGCCCGTCGTCCACGAGGGAAAGTTCCTCGGTATGGTCGGTATTGACGATCTCGTGAAAGCAGCAAGAGAGGATGTGGATGGCTACTCCGTGCAACAGGTGATGGATCGTTCGCGAGTGCCAAGCAATGAATCCGACGCGGCATTCGAACACCTGCACACAGATCACACGCTCGGACAGGCACTGGCGCGCATGGGAGCGAGTCAACACAACACCCTCCCGGTCGTCAGTCGTGCCAACGTCACCATTCTCCTGGGCCTCGTTACCCTGCCGGACATCCTGCGCGCGTACGGCGTGGATGACGCAATGGTTCGTGCAACCGCGTGGACGTAAATCGAGCATCGGTCGCCGCCGCTCCGGTGTCGCCGAGCACAGCGTCTCCGTCTTTGTTTATCGGGACGTTTGGCGTGGTGTTCGCGCTTATCGCGTTCTTCCTCGTCTTCGACACGTTCGTTGCACGCATCGATACAGACGAAGCGCAATCCAGGGCTTTGAGCTCCTTCAAGGCTGGAACGCGTTTTTTCGACGGAGGCAAATTCGATGATGCCGCCGAGCAGTTCAGCACCGCCGCGGCGATGGACCGCGAAAATATCACTTACAAAGTAGCACTCGCTCGCGTCACGCTCCGCCAGGGCGATATGGAAACGGCGCAAACGCTGCTCCGATCGATTTTGCAACAGGACCCGACCGACGGATCCGCCAATGTCCTAATGGCCCGAGTACTTGTGAAACAGGGACAAAGCGAGGAAGGCATTGCGTACTACCATCGTGCCGTGTACGGGCAATGGAGGACCGGCGAACCAGGTACCAGTCTGCAGGCGCGTTTCGAGCTCATCAATCTTCTTGCGGCTACCAACGCAAAGCAGGCGTTATTGGCCGAGCTGCTGCCCATCCAGGATCAATCGCTTGAAGATCTAACGCTGCGGGATAGCATCGGCTACCTGTTCCTCGAAGCGGGTTCGCCTGCTCGCGCGGCCGATGTATTCCATCAGGTGCTGCAGAAAGATGGGAAAAATGTTCGGGCAAACACTGGGCTCGGCGAAGCGTCTCTCGCACTAGGTAACTACGCCGGAGCGGAAACCGAGTTCACGCGAGCCTTGCGGCTGTCCCCACGCGATACCGTGATCGCGTTCCGACGCGACGTCGCGCAAAACCTTGCAGAGATGGATCCGTCGGCGCGCGGATTGCGATTGAGCGATCGATACCAGCGTGCTCGTGACTTGCTCATGCTCACTGTCCAGACTGTTGCTCGCTGTCCGCTGGACAGTGTCGCGAGTGCTACGGCAGCGGTCGCTGATTCGGCGCTCGGCAAATCACCTGGCCAGAGCGGCGATGCGCTGGACGACTTCGCACAAGCGAATCTCGCCATCGCGCAGAGACTCTGGAAATCGCGGCCCGCCGGCTGCGTATCCCAATTCACGCCGAAAGAAAGGGCGCTTGGGTTGTTGCAGGATGCGTTAGCGCGATAGCGACGGCGTGCATATCAGTTCTATCGGCAGATCAACCCAACGACGACGATTTGATTTCAATATCCATGAATCGAGATAACGCTTCACACAGCCGCGCTGCGGCACCGCAGGATCTGCTCACCGTCGCTGCTATTGCGCTGATGGTGTATGCGTTGTCGAGTGTGATTCATGAGGGGCTCGGCCACGGTGGCGCTTGCATCGCCTTCGGCGGCGTGCCGCGTCTGCTCTCGTCGATGGAGTTTCGCTGCGATCTCGACGGGCTTGCGCCGGCGGCCGGCAGAATCGTCGCTGCTGCTGGCGCCATTGTCCAGATTGTGCTTGGCTTGGCAGTCTACAAGACATACCAAGTGTTGGTGACACGGCCGTTTTCACCGGCGAGCAGCATCTGGCGCTTCGGGCTCTGGCTCTTAGCGGCGGTAAACCTGATGCAGGGCACCGGTTACTTCTTGTTCTCCGGAGTCGGTGGAATTGGTGATTGGTCGGAGGTCATCGCGGGACTGCAGCCGGCCATTGCATGGCGTGCGCTTCTCGCGATCGGCGGCTTCGCACTGTACTGGTTTACGACGCTCAGGCTCTTTGAAGCGCTCTCGCCATTTCTCGGCGCTCTCTCGCCGGAGCGATACCGGCGAGCTATTCCGCTGGCGGTGATACCGTATCTGGCGGGCGCCGCGCTTTCGTTGGGGGCTGGTCTTCTCAATCCTGCGGGAGTGGCGCTTATCGCGATCTCCGGGGCGGCGGCTTCGCTTGGAGGCACTTCGGGGCTCGCCTGGGGTCCGCAGCTTCTACGCGGCAGAGCGGCAGCAGCCGGCACTCCTGTCGCGCCGGTATCAATCAGCCGCTCATGGCCCGTGATTGCACTCGGGGTCCTCGTGGCGACAGTGTTCGCTTCCATACTCGGCCCGGGCGTTCACTTTCAGTAACTACGTCGCCAGCTCGATCCTGGCGAATGCCTCGACGGCAGTGGCTGCCCCGGTAACGAATTTCGAAATCCGCACCGTCGGCCTAGGCGTGGCAATCGGCGTACTGCTCACGCTCGGCGTGACGCGGCTCGTCGCTGCATTTCTGTACGGAGTCAAAGCGACCGACCCCGCGACCATGGTGCTGTCGGGTGCAGTGCTCGCTACTGTTGCACTAGCCGCCGCCATGTTGCCTGCGTGGCGTGCGGCTCGGCTCGATCCTGTCAGCGCGCTACGTGACGATTAGCGCGCCGTCGATGTTTGCTCGCTATTGCACCACCGGTAGCTCGACGAAGCTCGCGTGGCCGGGTTCGTGGTATATCCGCTGCGTCGCTTTCTTGTAGTCTCCGGCTTCGGCCCAGAAGATGTTTGAAACGAACGTCTGCGGGTTGCGGTCGTACAGCGGGAACCAGCTCGACTGTATCTGGACCATGATCCGGTGGCCCGGCAGAAATACGTGATTGGTCGTCGGAAGTTCGAACTTGTACAGCAGTGGCGCGTTCGGCGTAATTGCTCTCGGAGTTGAGAAACTCTCGCGATATCGCCCGCGAAAAATATCCATCGAAACTGGTAACTCGTAGCCGCCCATCATTGCGTTGCCACCAACTTCGTCCGGATAAACGTCGATCACCTTCACAACCCAGTCGGCGTCGGTACCAGTGGTGGCTGCGATAATGTTTGCGATGGGCTGACCGCTGATCTTCACCGGCTTGGTGAGAACATCGGATTTGTACGCGAGCACATCGGTTCTCCCCGACGCTTCGCGCTGATCGTCCACCAGCCACTGCACCCACGTGAGCGGTGGAACGTAACCAGTTGGCTGCGATGGCCGCGCGCGATATGGAACAGGCTTCGCCGGATCGGAGATGTATTCGTCGAATCCATCGGTTCCCGACGCCGGAGCAGCGAACGCGACCTTGAAGCCCGGCTCGAGGTAGAGCGGGGTGGGGTGGATGGAACAACCTGAATTGCAGCCCGACGGCCATGACGAGAGTCGTTCCCACGTGTTGGTGCCGGTTTCGAATGCGTTTACCGGAGCTACACTGTCGGGCGGTGCGTCATCCATCAGATAGTGCGCGAGGAACGGCCCGAGGATGTTCTTCTGGAAGTACAGCGAAGTATTGCTTTCGAAATCGATCGCGCCGAGCGAACTGCCGTTCTCGATTTCCTGACCGTGATGCCATGGCCCCATAACGAGGAAGACCTTGTCATTGTTCACGTCCTTTGGCTTGATGGCCTTGTACACAGCAATTGCACCGTAGATGTCTTCCTGATCCCAGAGACTGTGCACGAGCATCACGGGTACCTTGAGCGGTTGTCCGGCGAGAATCTTGTCCATCGCCTGCTGACTCCACCATGAGTCGTAGCTCGGATGCGCGAGGATCTTGTTCCAGAATCCTACCTGTTCGAGGCCGTGAGCCCTGCCGAGTTCGCCAGCCGAGCCCCCATTGAGATAGAGGTTGTAATCGTCGAACTGATCGGTCCACCACTTGGCTGAATTGTCGCGCATGGCTTCCTGCTCAAGCACGTACGGCATGTTCTGCTCGCGGAACGCTCCGTTGTGGAACCAGTCGTCGCCCATCCAACCGTCGACCATGGGGTTCATTGGCACGGAAACCTTGAGCGCCGGATGGGGATTGATGAGCGCCATCAGTGGCTCGAATCCGTCGTACGAGATCCCGAGCACACCCACCTTTCCGTTCGTCTCCGGGATGTTCTTGACGAGCCAGTCGATCGTGTCGTAGGTGTCGGTCGATTCATCCACCTTTGTTGGATTTAGCGGTCCGACGAGCGGCCGGTTCATGATGAAATCGCCCTCCGAGCCATACTTGCCGCGTACATCCTGAACGACGCGTATGTAGCCACCCGGGATGATCACATCCAGCGCGTTGTCGTAGCCGGCGAGATTGGATGCCAGGTGCGAGCTGGCCGCATAGGTCGTGGTTGCGTTGGCATCGTACGGAGTCCGAGTCATAAGGATCGGTGCTCGGTGCGCGCCTTTCGGTACCAGAATGACGGTATGCAGTTTCACACCGTCACGCATCGGGATCATGACCTCTCGACGCACGTAATCGAACGAAGAAGTCGCGGGCGTGAATTTCGCCGGTGTCTCGTTCGGGAGTGTCGTGCCTTGTGCACTGGCATTCGTACCGAAAAGGATGCATGAGAGCATCGCGGTACCGATCAATGCGGACTTGCGGAATAGGCTCGTCACTGCTCGTGGCTCCGTTCGTTCGGGGGGGTGCGGAAAGAATATACAGGTCAGTGCCGCCGACGGAGTTGTTCGGGGCGCGGCAGCGGAGCCTCGCGGTACGCAGCGCCCGCTAGAGAGCTTGGGCTCCCGTCAGGTCACGCGCACGCTTGAGCGCGTCCTCGACGTTTCCACACACGTTCTCCGTGCCAATTTCCGACATCGTCGGCGACCCGGTGAGCGCAACCAGTGGCTGCATGTGAACGTCCGATAGAATCACCGTCGTTCCTGCCTTCCGCGCGCCACTCGCCACGTCTCTGAGCGCGCGCATGCCCGTGGAGTCAAGGGCCAGCACGCCGCGCATTCGTATGATCAGTACGCGGGGTTTGCCGGATACGCGTGCAATCGTGTCACGAAATGTCGCGGCTGCGCCGAAAAAGAACGGTCCCATGATCTCATAGATCTCGACACCATCGGGTATATCGTGACGCACTGAGGCGCTGAAGGCGATTTCGTCGGATTCGGTATCGACGTCTTCGTCATCGGGCGTTCCGAGGATGCGCGCGACGTTGGTGACCGTCGTGAGACCAGCCATGCGCCGAATGAAGAGGAATGCGGCGAGCACCATGCCAACGGCGATCGCTACTGTGAGATCGACAAGCACCGTCAGGCCGAACGTGGTGAGGAGCACCGCTACGTCGCTCTTGGGCGAACGCAATTCTCTACCGAACTCACGCCACTCGCTCATGTGATAGCTCACCACGACGAGAATCGCCGCGAGCGTCGACATTGGAATCAACGCCGCCCAGCGTCCGGCGAACAGTGTGATCGCAAGTAGAGTGACAGCGTGCATGATGCCGGCGACGGGAGTGCGGCCACCGTTGCTTACGTTGGTCGCCGTTCGGGCGATCGCGCCCGTTGCGGGAATCCCGCCGAACAATGGTGACACGATGTTCGCGATACCCTGCGCGACAAGTTCCATGTTGGAGCGATGTCTGCCGCCAATCATTCCATCCGCGACTACTGCAGAGAGCAGTGATTCAATCGCTGCAAGCATCGCTATCGTGAACGCCGGACCGACAAGTCCTGTGACCTGGGCGAAGGAGAGTTGCGGCATTTGCGGATGCGGCATACCGGTGACGAGTGCGCCGAAGCGGGTGCCCACGGTTTCTACAGGCAGGTGCAGCAACTTTACCACAAGTGTCGTGACTATCAGCGCTACGAACGGACCAGGAATGCGTCTGCTGATCTTGGGCCAGAGGAGCATGATCGCCAGCGAAAGCGCGGCAACACCCATCGCCTCCGGCGTGAAACCAGTTGCGCCGTGGGCGTACGCCTGCCACTTCGCCACGAAGTTTGCCGGTACCGCGCCCATGTGGAGACCGAGCAGGTCCTTGATCTCGCCAGAGAAGATGATGACAGCTATGCCGCTCGTAAAACCTGTGATGAGCGGCTGCGGGATGAACCTGATCATCGTGCCCAGTTTCGCGAGGCCCATGATGACCAGGATCACACCTGCCATGAGCGTGGCGACTGTCAGTCCATCGATCCCGTACTTCTGAACGATGCCGTACACGATTACGACGAACGCGCCGGTGGGACCGCCTATCTGTACGCGCGAGCCCCCGAACGCGGAAATTATGAACCCCGCGACAATCGCGGTCCACAATCCGCGATCCGGTGTGACGCCGCTCGCGATTGCGAATGCGATCGCGAGTGGAAGCGCGACCACGCCAACAATTACGCCAGCGATGATGTCGCTGGTGAATTGCTCGCGGTCGTACGACCGGAGAGTTGTGACGAGCTTCGGTACGAGCATGGGACCGTTAGTTCGGAGCGCCGGCTGCCAGGCGGGTGTATTGAACTTGCGTTCAACAGGAAATTATCAGATATTGAACGGATGGTCAACAGAAACTTCTCCGGGGATGCCGATGCCGGGCACTAAGGCTGATGAGTCGGTACGCCGAGGGCAGATCCGGGGAGCCGCATATGAAATTGCGGCTGAGAGTGGAGTTCGGGCGATCACTATCCGCGACGTCGCCGAGCGTGCGGGACTGAGCCCGGGGCTGATCCTGTTCCATTATGGGAGCAAGGAGCAACTGGTCCTCGACGTGCTCGGGTGGGTACTTGAGACGACGACCGCGCTCAACATCGGACCCGAGATTGCTGCCATCAAGCAGCCTGGTGAGCGGTTGCTAGCGCTGCTGAGGCAGGAAATGGAGCGAATCGCCGGGGAACCGCGCCGGATACGGCTCTTCTTCGAGTTCTGGAGTGCGGGGTTGTGGGATCCTGCAATCGGCACGCGGATGCAGGCGGAGCTGGACCGTTACAGAGAGGCGTTCCGGCCGATGGCGGAAGCGGTGCTGCGCGCGGATCCGGCGTTGTTCCCCGGGGTGACGCCGGCGGGGTTGGCAGCGGTCGTCGTGAGTTTCATCAAGGGGTGCGCCGTGCAGTCGCTGATAGAGCCTGAACTCGATATTCGTGAGTTCATTGGCGCAGCGGAGGGGTTGCTCGCGCAGCTATCGCGGATTGACGGTGTTCGTTCGCGAGTCAAGCGGAGTGTGGGGAGCGGCTCTCCGAATCCGGTCCGATCCATTTCACGAAGAACCAGCACGCCGCACCGAGATAAACGAGGCTCCCGGGGACCCACATGATCAGCCCCCCGAGTTGTTGATCCTGTAGCGGTGTCAGATTCCACATCGCGGTCGTGGTCAGATAACCGACGTACCACGCAGACGGAGCGAGAGTGAGGATGGCGCCGAGCGCGCTCATCACCATACCGGCGGTGATCACGTACAGCACACTCATTCCGTAGCTCAGTCTGCGTCGGCCGGTAGGCTGCAGTACCGCCCACCAGAACAGTATTGCGGTGCCAACAAAACTCGCGTGCTCAAGCGCATGTATCGAGTCACTTCGTAGCGTCCATCCGTATGTCGTAGGGATGTGCCAGAACAACAGATCACCGATATGGAGCATCCATGCGACTCCCGGACTTGTAAACCAACTGACGACGGCGCGTGTTCCAGTTGCGCGTCGCCACCAGCGAGCACTGCTCATGCGAGTGCTGGCAGGCACGGCCCACAACATTGGCAGAAGCGGTTTGCCGATTACAAGCAGTGGCGCAGCGACAAGTATGAGCAGGAGATGCTCAACCATGTGCGCCGAGAAGAGCGTGTCGGCCATCGCGTCCACCGGAGACACGAGCGCGACGATGAGAGTTAGAAGTCCTGCGGCAAACGCCGAGATTTGCGCCGTACCTACGCCACGTCGGCGGCCAGCGGATTGCCATAACGCGCGAACACCGTACGCGTACCAGAGTGCCGACGCCGCAACGCCGACCAATACGCCTGGCTCGAAGGTCCAGGACCGCAGTATTTCCGCCGTGCTAGGCGCCATTACTACACACCGGGATCACGACGATTGTCACGCTGCGATCTGTTTGACATTCGATCGAGCGCAGATCGATTCAGACTGAACGTGTGGACGTCTCGGGAAGTTGAATCGATAGAGAATGGTGGAACACGTTCCGCTTGAAATGTTCTGCCAAATCTGCGTGGGACAAGAGCTTTTTGGTAGCTCATCGAGTGAAAGGAGCGACCGGGTTCGTAGTCAGATGCCCGCTTCCTGACTGTAGTACTGCGCGTCCTCGCGCCAGCCGCCCTGGCCGAGACCGATCCCGTCGTAGTCGTGGACGAATTCAATCCGGCGAATGTACTTGACCATCGTGAATCCAAGTTGCGATTCCACTCGCAACCTGAGCGGTGCGCCA
>JBDTAZ010000124.1:0-3486 GCA_039924325.1 Gemmatimonadaceae bacterium | reverse complement strand
TCGATCCTTCGCCACATTCGCGTTGCTTGCGAGTGCGGTCGCGGCCTCGCCCCTTCTGGCGCAGCAGCCCACGACTGTCCCACTCGGTACTCCGTCAAACGCGCCACGGGCTGTGCGACGAGACATTCCGCTCACCAACATGATCCGGCGAGCCTGGGCCGCGGGCACGCGCGATTCAACTGGAAGTCCGGGCCACAATTACTGGCAGCTGTGGAACGACTACAGCATCAACGCGCGCTTCGACGCTCCAACGGCGACAGTCTCCGGAAGCGAGCGAATCGTTGTTCACAATAACAGCGATTCCGCGATGGCTACCATTGTGATGCGGCTCGATCAAAACATCTATCGGGCGAACGTGCCGCGTGCGGAAACGGTTCCCGAGATCACGGACGGAATGGTTGTCACGCGTCTGTCGGTGAACGGCGCCAATGTCGATCTGAGTGACCGCAGCAACGCAGCCGGCCGCTCGCCGCGCGGTCAGCCGCGTCCGCCGCTCACGGAGCCGGAGGCAACCGGGATGACGCAGACAGTTGCGACGATCCGGCTACCTTCGCCAGTTCCGGCCAAGGGAACTGCAACCATCGAGGCCGAATGGCACTTTCGCGTCCCGCAGTCGCTAGGTGTGCGTGGACTTCGCATGGGTGCGTGGGGTGACTCGCTGTATCAGGTTGGTCAGTGGTATCCACGTGTTGCGGTGTACGACGATCTTCGCGGGTGGGATACCGATCCGTATTTGGGGCCGTCCGAGTTCTACAACAACTACGGCCACTTCGATGTGAAGCTGGATATGCCAGCTGGCTGGTTGGTGGGATCGACCGGTGTACTGCAGAATCCTCAAGACGTACTGACCGCCGCGGCGCGAGAAAAACTTTCGCATGCGCTCGACTCCGATTCGACAATCAACATTGTTAGTGCGGATGAGCGTGGTCCTGGAAAATCAACCGCCACTGGTGACCGACTCATCTGGCATTTCGTCGCGGACTCCGTCGGCGATGTTGCATGGGCAACTTCGGACCGATTTGTATGGGATGCAACGCGCGCGACGATTCCGGGCAAGAGCGTCATACCGATCAACATCTTCTACGAGCCGGGCAACACGAAGAAGTACGCAACTGCAGGTCCGACCGCGCGTCACGCACTCGAGTTCTATTCGAAGCTCTGGATGCCATACACCTATCCGCTGCTCAGCATGGTGGATGGACCGGAAGGCGGAATGGAGTATCCGATGTTCATCATGTCGAGCGCTGGTGCATCGGATCACGAGACCGGTCACCAGTGGTGGCCGATGATGGTCGGTACAAACGAAACATGGTACGGCTTCATGGATGAGGGATTCAATCAGTACATGAATCGTCTCTCACGTTTCGACCGACTTGGACAGACTCCAAACGTTGATAGCCTTGGCCAGTCGTACGGCCGCACGAGCGGAGACGAACGTGAAGCGCCGTTGATGTGGGATGCGAACTACGGTGGTCCGAACTATTCGTTCCAGGCTTACGGCAAGGCGCCGCTGATGCTTTCAATGCTTGGCGGCATCGTCGGGGATTCTGCGGTGTGGCATGCGATGAGCGGTTACGCCAAGGCGTGGCGCTTCAAGCATCCTACGCCATGGGACTACGCACTGTACATGGACAATGCACTTCACAAGGATCTGAGTTGGTTCTGGTACTACTGGTTGTTCACCACTGAATCGGTTGACGGGTCGATTGCTAGCATGACGACGAGTGGTAATCGCACTACCGTTGCAGTGCACGAAGCGGGCGGGATGCCGTCACCAGTAATCCTCCAGGTCAAGTTTGCTGCTACCGGACCCGCCATTCGACCAATGAAGAATGCGCGAATGGTTGACGCAAATACGGCAATTGTCACGTGGCCCGTGGATGTCTGGTTCAACGGAAGCAGAACATTCAACGCGGTTCTCGACTTCGGCGGCCGCAAGATCGAATCAGTAACATTCGATCCGGGCGCGCGATTCCCCGACAGCAATCCCGGCGACAATTCATGGCCGCGTGTTCCGTACACGCCACCTGTGGGCCGCACTCGGTAGGACCAATACAGCACCGCGAGAATTCGCAGTATTAAAAAAAGCGGGGCAGGCATGATTTCATGCCTGCCCCGCTTTGCTTGTTTCAACTCACGGATTGCCGAGTCGATACAGCAACACGGCAACACGTTTCGTCACGACGGGAAGCATGTGAAGATTCGCGGTTTCATTCACGGTGTGGTCATCGCGCCCCGAGAGTCCGAGCCCGTCGATTGCCATTGGAACCAGATTCGCCACAAATGAAACGTCAGCGGCCCCTGCGCGCGACGGATCGACGGCCACGACGGGTCCATAGCCGAGATCCTTGCTCACCTGGTCGTAGATCGAAAGCAATTTGCGATTGCCGTCTGTTGGCGCCATCGGAGGATATCCGTCCTCGAACTTGATATCGGCCGTTGTGTGTGGCAGATGATTCGCGACTATCTCGCGCATTGCCTTCCGAGAGCTGGCCAATTGTTCCGGCGAAAGTGTGCGAAGATCAACGCTGACAAACATTTCCTTTGCAACGACATTAGCCTTGCCGGCCCCCGATCCCTCAGTTCCGGTCGTATCGGGCTTGACGTCCGTACCACCGAGTGCAAATCCGGGATTGAAGGTCAGATATCGTTCCTGTGACAACTTTTGATAGAACTGGTCAAGGATACGCGCCGCTTCGTACACGGCACCGGCTCCGACGTCGGGTGTGAAAATCTGTGAAGAGTGCGCCGGAACGCCCGTCGTACGCAGTATCCAGCCGTCATCGCCGCGCCGCGATATGACGGCGGTGCGTGGATCGCCGGCCCCGTCTTCGAAGCCAATCGCGGCGGTGGCTCCCTTCGCGGCGTCTATAAGAGTCTTGCGTGCAAGACTGAGTGGCGTACCGGACTCTTCTTCATCGCCGTTGTACACGACGGTGATGTTCATGCGATCAAGAAGACCAGCCTGCTTCAATGCACGGAGGGCATAGAGCGCGATCACGTCGCCGCCCTTCATGTCGATGACACCGGGCCCAGTCGCCGTCGAGTCATTCAGCATTTTGAATTGCTGGAACGGGCTGGTTGGCTCGAAAACGGTGTCGAGGTGGCCAATCAAAAGCAGCTTTGGGCCCGTGCCCGGGTGCTCCGCAACCAGATGACCGGCTCTCTGGAACCCGCTTCCATCAACCCAGCGGGTGGTGAATCCAAGTGAGTCGTACTGGGCGCGGAACAAGTCACCAACCTTCCGCACTCCAGCAAGGTTGAGAGATCCGCTGTTTATGTTGACGACACTGATCAGCAACGCGACCGCCGCCGCGTTATGAGTGTCAACCGCGCGCACGAGTGCCTTTTCGTGAACGTTGAGAGAGGCGACTGGAGCCTTCTGAGCGCCAAGCGATAGCGAGCCCAGAGCGATTCCGCAGACCAGCGGGAAGGCGGCGAGACCGCGTCGAGTGTGAAAAGTGCGCATGGGCTTAATGTAGCCCT
>JBDTAZ010000123.1:0-7739 GCA_039924325.1 Gemmatimonadaceae bacterium | reverse complement strand
GATCCATGCTCAGATCGATCGGTGAGATGCCGTCGCCCGGATGCAACACCAGCTTCCAGCTGGCACCGCCGTCCGTAGTCCTGTAGATCCCGCGATCCGGCCCCGGTGTCCAGCGGCTTCCCTCGGCTGCGACGATGACATTCTTGGAATTGCGCGGATCGATGGCGATTTGCGCAATCGAGACAGTCTTCTCCAGACCCAGTGACGTCCAAGTCTTGCCCGCATCCGTGGACTTGTACATCCCGTCGCCCCACGTGGATGATTGGCCGCGCGGTTCACGCTCACCCATCCCCGCGTATATCACATTCGGATCGTTCGCAGCTACAGCGAGCGAGCCTACAGATCCGGTGTGAAGCTTGTCATCAGAAATGTTGTTCCACGACATGCCTGCGTCTTCGGTATTCCAGATCCCGCCGCCAGTGGCGCCCATGTAATAGGTGAGCGGCTGAGTCGGGACGCCGACCACCGTGGTAACGCGGCCGCCCCGATACGGGCCAATGCTGCGCCAGTGGAGACCACCAAAGCGCGCGGAATCGAAGGATGCAGCTCCGGGCGCGACTGCCACGGTTGGCGAGGCAGTCGCGGCTTGTCCGCGCGCTTCCGGGGCACGTTTCTGCGCGGACAGGAGACTTGGTGTTGCGATAAGAAATGAAGCCGCCGCGAGGGTAGCCACGCTTGAGTGGCTCGGAGAAGAAAATCGCATTTGTGAAACCGAGAAACGGGATTGCAGGACGAGGAACTCAGTCAGAGTATATCACAGCTTGGAGCCAGCCGCGAGAAGCTGATTCGTGGAGGCTACGCGAAGGCCATAAGTATGGCAGTTTCGAGTAGGGCGCCGTGCGAGCCGCTTACTTTTTCTGCCTCGACCGCAGCTCGGTGAACCAGTTGTCCACTTCCACAAGCTGCACCGCGGGCGCGCTCTGGCCGGGCTGATCAAGGAATGCAAACCGTCCATCAGGCATCATGTCAAATGTCTGGTGATACGGGATGTACTCGAAGCGTGTCGCGTCGAACAACGGCGTAATTCCCGTCACGTGAAACGTCGGCTCGGGCGAGACCTGCGCCACACGCAGTTGATTCGCGTCGTCGATGAAGTACAGTTGCTTGCCGTCACGCGACCACACCGGCGAGCCGCCTCCGCCATTTGAGATCTGCCAGCGGCTGCCATCGCCGCTGGGAAACGGTCTGACGTACACTTCGTCCCGTCCTGCATCGTTCGACACATACGCCAGCCAGCGATCATCCGGAGACGTCGCTGGCTGCACCTCGGTGAACTCGGTCGCGGCCACCGGTACCGGAGTGGAATCACCGGTGGTGCGCACAGCGACAATGTCGGCGTTTCCAGCGGCCGAGTTGTCAGTTCGCACCACCAGCCAGCGGCCGTCGTGCGACCACGTGACTTCCTGAATCGAGCGGTCAAGATGCAACAATCTTCGATCGGTGCCGGCTCCGTCAGCTGCGCGTTCGTACACGTCTGCCGCCTTCCCATGCTCTCCATCGCGCACGAATGCGACCTCGCGCCCGTCAGGCGACCACGCGGGCCTTCGGTCGCGCCCGCTGAATGTAAGGCGGGTGAAGGGGCCCGTGTCGAGCTGCTTGATCCAGATATCGAAGCCACCGCTGGTATTCGTCACACTTACAGCGCCCCGGTGTCCGTCGGGAGAGATTGCGAAGGAATTGAAAACGCCTTGCCACGTCGGATCCGCCGACACGACTTTCCCGGTGCGATCGGCGTAACGCAATGTCACGTCACCCCCGCCCGCACGCGCCGCGGCGTATACTACGGTGCCGGTTGCCGATACGGTCAGCATTATCTGATCGCCGGTTACATCCAGGCGTTGCAGCACTGGAATCGCTGCGCCGTGCACTGCAAGAGCGGAGAGATCGAAAGGCATCATCTCAATCACGCCATCGCCTCGAACGAATAGCAGATTGCCGTTTGGCAGGTATGATCCCATTGCCGCGCCATCGATCAGAAGCTTCTGCGTGCCCGTCTTGAGATCCAGAACGTGAAGGCTTCGGTGCACACAGTTCGAGGCGCAAACGCCGAACAGGACGCCGCGCGCGCCTGGAAGTGGCGTCGGGGCCATCGGCGTGTCCCCTCGCAACACGGTATCTGCCAGCGCCGCCGATACAGTTCCACCGTCCGCCGGCACCCTGCGCAATCCGAGGAGGCTTTCATTTGTGAAGATGATGGTTCCGTCGTCCAGCCATGCAATGCCTTCGCCGTCCGCTGCCGAGTCTGCGAGCGTGGTGCTCGGTCCACCGTCCATGCGCACCTTCTTCAGCTGGTCGTTTGCTACATACGCGATCCACCGACCGTCCGGGGAGAAGGCCGGATCCGTCGCGTGCTCGGTCCCGGGAATCGGCGCAGGGTTGAGAACATTACGCTGCTTGACCCAGATGCGGTCCAGCTTGTCGCCCACGAATGCGAGCGCCCCTCCATCCCTGGAAAGCGCAATGCTGGCGCCGGACGTCGCATCGGCCTGAACCAGTGCGCTGTCACCCAGCGATACGTACCGCAGCTCGACTGGTTGGTCGCCGCCATTTCGACCGCGGATCCACAACCAACCCGCGACACCAATCGCGAGCACCGCGACCGCGCTTGCCAGCTGAAAGCGGCGGCGCCATGCGGAGTTCCGCGCTGCACCAACCGCGGCGCTCCCACTTGCGCGAGAATTCGTCGCCGGTCCCTGGCCGGCCAGCGCCTCGGCGAATTGCGCTGCGGTTGCGAAGCGATCGGCGGGCAGCTTCTCCAGCGCGTGCATCACCGCGTCGTCCACGTACGGCGGCACCGCCTTACGCTGCGCACTGATCGGCCGCGGTTCTTCGGTCACCAGTCGTGCAACAATTGCCTGTACGCTGGGTCCGGTGAACGGCGGCTCGCCAACGAGCATCTCGTATGTGACGGCACCGAGCGCGTAGATGTCGCTGCGCGCGTCGATGTTCTTCTCGCCCATCGCCTGCTCGGGACTCATGTACTGCGGCGTACCAAGCGAAAGGCCGGTCTGCGTCATGCGAGCACCGCCCGCACTCTGAACCGCCAGCGCGATCCCGAAATCGGCGACCAGTGCGTGGCCATCTTGAAGCAGTATGTTTTCCGGTTTGATATCGCGATGGATGACATTGTGACCGTTCGCGTAACTCAGCGCATCGGCGACTTCGCGCGCGATGAGTACCGCTTCAGGTACCGGCAACTGCCGTTCGCGTTCGAGCCGCGCGCGCAGCGTTTCGCCGGTCACTAGCGGCATGACGTAATACAACAGCCCGTTAGCATCGCCACTGTCGAGCAGAGGCAGGATGTGCGGATGCTGGAGTCGCGCGGTTGTGCGTATCTCGCTCAAAAAGCGATCAGCGCCAAGTGCTGCGCCCAGATCCGGATGCAGAACCTTTATAGCGACATCGCGATCGTGCTTGATGTCGTGCGCAAGGTACACTGTCGCCATCCCGCCCACACCGATCTCGCGCTCGATCGTGTACCGATCGGTGAGCGCCGAGGCGAGTCTTTCCATGTCTTGCATAGGTGAGTAAAAATGCCATGGATTGCTGGGCGCCGCCAACAGACCAGCCATTTTCGTCGTAAGATTGGTTGGCTGCCGCAGGCTCCAACGGCACTATGACGCCCCACCACGGAAATCGCCGAAATGTTTCGTAAAGAACTGTCCTTCCGCTACCCAATGGATCGCCCGATCGCCTTTGCCGCCACCACAGCGCTGCTCCTTTTGGTCTCGGCAGGTCCCGCGGTATCACAGGGGACGGCGGCCCAATCCGCGCCGCAGGCTGGCAGCCGCGCCAACCAGGCAAACTGGACTCTGGCGAATCGTTTCGACCCGACCGCGCTCAAACCGGTGATGTACAGCGATGCCGTACAGCCGCACTGGCTCGGTAAAACAGATTCGTTGTGGTACAACTGGCATGATCACAGCGGCTTTCAGTTTTATCTCGCAGTGCCGCAGACCAAGACGAAACGGAATCTCTTCGATCAGGCGAAACTCGCGGCGTCGTTGACGGAGTTGCGGCGCAAGGCAGTCGATCCAAAAGACCTGCCGTTCAAGACGCTCGACTTCACGAAGAACCACAAGTCGATTCGATTCACTGTCGACTCCGTTCGCTACGACTGGAACCTGGCCGCAGAATCGCTCAAAAGCCTCGGCCGAATCAAACCGGATTCAGTCCTCCCCGATGAAGAGCGTGAAGAGTCCACGCAAGGCGGCGGCGGACAAAATGGCTCGGGCGGCGGGAACGAATTCCGCAACTTTTCGCCAGACAGCACTGCGTTTGCATTCGCGCGAAACCACAACCTGTACCTCGTCACTGTGGCGACGAAGGATACAGTCCAGATCACAACTGATGGCGTGAAAGACTACAGCTTTGGTTTTCGCGACACGACTGGGATACAACTGCTCGATGAAAGCAAGCGACGCGAAGCGCGAGAGCTTGCGCGCGATCCTCGGGTGCGCGCGAACGTGGTCTGGTCGCCCGACTCACGAGCGTTCGCTGTAACGAGAAACGATTCACGCAAGGTCGGAGATCTATATCTCGTCAACGTGCTGTCCGAGCCGCGCCCGACGCTCATGACGTACAAGTACGCTATGCCGGGCGAAAAGGAAGTTCCGCAACAGGAACTGTACGTGTACCGTCGGGGCGAGCCAGGGCTCAAGAAAGTAAACGTCAGCAAGTGGGCCGATCAACATCTCATGGATGTGCACTGGGGGGTGGGCTCGTCCAAACTGCGCCTTGTCCGCCGCGATCGCCTCCAGCGCAATCTGGAGCTCATCGAAGTGGATCTCGCTACCAACGCGATAACACCGCTCATTACAGAAACGGTTGAACACGCATCTCTCGATCCGCAGGCCGTTCGCTATGTGAAGCGTGGCGGGGACATGGTCTGGTGGTCGGAACGCAGTGGCTGGGGGCAATACTATCTGTACGACTACGATGGACACTTCAAGCGCCCTCTCACAACTGGCGCTTGGCACGCTGACAAGATCGCCAAGGTCGACACCGTACATAGCGTCGTATGGATCAACGGCGAAGGACGCGAGGCTGGTGAAAACCCATATCTGCAGCATCTCTATCGCGTGAATGGCGATGGCTCCGCGTTCACGCTCGTGGATGCGGGGAACTACAATCACGATGAGACGATATCGCCGACGAACCGCTATTCCGTCGACAATTATTCACGTGTCGACGCCGTTCCACACTCAGTAATTCGTGACGCGGCTGGCAATGTCGTGATGAAGCTCGAGGACATGGATATCTCACCGCTAACAGAGCGCGGCTGGAAACCAGCGGAAACCTTTATGGTGAAGTCGGCGGATGGAGTCACGGATATCTACGGCAACATGTGGAAGCCGTTTGACTTCGATTCCACAAAGTCATATCCGATCATCGCACACGTATATCCCGGTCCGCAAACCGAGTCCGTGAACAACACATTTCGCGGAAACGCCCCAGAACAACAACTTGCGCAGCTCGGATTCATTGTAATCCAGATTGGAAACCGCGGCGGCAGCCCGCTCCGTTCAGTGGCGTATCACCGGTACGGCTACGGAAATGCGCGTGATTATGCGCTCGCCGACAAGAAAGCCGGTATCGAAGAACTGGCGGCGCGCCATCGGTGGATTGATCTGCAGCGCGTCGGTATCTATGGTCACTCAGGCGGTGGATTCCTGACAGCAGCTGCAATGCTACAGCCGCCGTACAATGACTTCTTCAAGGTCGGCGTGTCGGAGTCGGGCAATCACGACAACAACATCTACAATCAGAATTGGAGCGAGTGGAATTACGGCCTGCGCGTTGGGAAACCAGGGAAGGGAGCTGACAGTACCCGTGGCAAAACCCGCGGTGATCGCGCATCTGGTGGTCCGGCGGCCACTCAGGTGGCTTCAGATACTACCGCGTCAGCTGACACCACGGATTTCGAAATCCACGTGCCGACTAACATCGAGCTCGCAAAGAATTTAAAAGGCAGCCTGCTCCTGGAAACCGGCACGATGGATAATAACGTTCACCCCGGCAACACGATCCGTCTGGTCAACGCACTCATCAAGGCAGACAAGCGGTTCGACTTCATGATCTATCCAGGCAAGCCTCACTCATACGGCGATATGGCGCCGTATGCGAACCGAATGATGATGGAGTATTTCGCGGAGCACCTGCTACACGATTACTATCGCAATGGCGCGTCCTACGAGAAGTAATGGATTAGCTCTGAACCCAACACACGAAACTCCAACCTGGATACTACGGTTTCGATAGCTCAATCCAGGTTGGAGCGTGATCACTCGGCTTCTCCCATCCGCGTACATCGCGATCAACACCGGCGCCGGTCAGTCGCTTCGCCGCCGCTGGATTGAGTAGCAGGTGATCGATGCGTAGTCCTGCATTTCGTCCAAACGCATTCCGGAAGTAATCCCAGAACGTATAGATCTTCTCGCCGGGATTCAGTGTGCGCAGGGCGTCCGTCCAACCTTGCGCAACGATCGCATGGAATGCATCGCGGACTTCCGGAAGAAATAGCGCATCAGTTTTCCATCGTTCCGGGTTGTACACGTCCAAGTCCGTTGGGATGACGTTGTAGTCACCCGCAAGAACAACCGGCTGGCCGTGCGAAACGAGTTCCTTCGCGTGCTCCGTCAATCGCGCTAACCACTTGAGCTTGTATTCAAGCTTGGGCCCGGGCGCTGGATTCCCATTCGGCAGATACAGACAGCCGATCAGTACGCCATCGACAACTGCCTCGATGTAGCGGCTGTGCAGATCCTCAGGATCACCCGGCAATGCGCGTCGTACTTCCTGCGGCTCACTATTGCGTGCGAGAATAGCCACTCCGTTCCAGCTCTTCTGGCCGTGCCAGATCGGATGATATCCTGCATCTCTGATTGCGGCTTCAGGAAACTTTTCCTGTGGTGCCTTGAGCTCCTGCAGGCATGCAACATCAGGCGCGCTCTCGCCAAGCCAGCGCACCAGCGATGGGAGATGTCCGTTGACGCCATTCACGTTGTAAGTCGCGATTTTCATTTCAGTCGCATTCAGGAGTACTGAAAACATGGATTCCCGCTTTCGCGGGAATGACGAAGCTTCGGCGGTATACCGTCATCCCCGCGCAAGCGGGGATCCATTGAATCCGTGAACCTGCTAGTTCGCCGACAACAGCGCGATCTTCTTCTTCGCATCCGTAACCTGCGGTTGCAGATCCGCGTCTGCGTTCTTCCAGAGATTGACGAACGCAGTGTAGTGTACAATTGCGCGTGCCCGATCACCCTTGGCCTGGTATAGTTCGCCCAGCTTGCGCTGTATAACAGGCAAGTTTATCATGTCTTCCCCCAATCGTGCAGTGGTTCCCACACGAAGGTACTGTTCATACCTCGAGATCGCGGAGTCAGGCTGGTTCGCGCGTTCAAATGCTCTCCCGGTCTGGAAGAGAATGTTGTTCGGGTCTTCGCCAACCGCACCGTCTGGAAGACTATCCGCACGTGCGAATTCAGTTACAGCTTCGAGCCCGCGATTTTCCGCCAGTGCAATCTCGCCTCGAATGGTATGCGCGTCGGGCTCAAAGCTCAACCGCGTGGTGCTGTCGCTGATTTGCGCGATTTGCGCCAGTACCTCTTTCGCCTTGTCGGTGCGACCAAGCATAGCGTAGATACTCCCGAGGTTCGCGTAGGGTCGGTCGGGCGCCGGTATGTTGTTGATTGGGAAAGCAGTTACGGCCGCGTCGATCTCCCTGGCGACGCGGT